>NZ_LFVW01000265.1:0-12296 GCF_001182915.1 Kitasatospora sp. MY 5-36 | reverse complement strand
TCCTCACCCCCGGACTCCAGGAGACCCTGGACGAGGCGACCGCCCCCACCGTCGCCTGCGGCACGCTCCGCCGCGACCAGGGCGGCCTCGCCCGCTTCCTGGCCTCCGCCGCCGAACTCTGGGTGCGCGGCGTGGCGGTGGACCTCTCCGGCCGCTCGGCCTGCGCCCGCCCGGTCGACCTGCCCACCTACCCCTTCCAGCACGAGCGCTACTGGCTGGAGCCCTCCTCCGGCACCGGGGACGTCACTGCCGCCGGTCTCGGCGCCACCGACCACCCGCTGCTCGGCGCGGCCCTGCCGCTGGCCGAGGGCGACGGGGTGGTGCTCACCGGCCTGCTGTCGCTGCGCAGTCACCCGTGGCTGGCCGACCACGCCGTCTCCGGCACCGTCCTGCTGCCCGGTACGGCCTTCGTGGAGCTGGCCGTCCGCGCCGGTGACGAGGTCGGCTGTGGCCTGGTCGAGGACCTGGCCATCGAGGTCCCGCTGATCCTCCCCGAGCGCGGCGCCGTCGTCCTGCAGGCCGTGGTCGGCGCGGCCGACGAGTCCGGCCTGCGGCCGGTGGCCGTCTACGGCCGCCCCCAGGACGCCCCGCACGGCGAGCCGTGGACCCGGCACGCCGGCGGTCTGCTCGCCGCCGACGACGCCCAGCCTCCCGCCGAGAGCGGGCCCTGGCCGCCGGCCGGTGCTGCCCCCGTCGACCTGGACGGCTTCTACGACCGCCTGGAACAGGCCGGTTACGGCTACGGCCCGGTGTTCCGGGGCCTGACCCGGGCCTGGCGGCTCGGCGAGCAGGTGCACACCGAGGTCCGGCTGCCGCAGCAGGCGCACGCCGACGCGGACCGCTTCGGCCTGCACCCCGCGCTGATGGACGCCGCCCTGCACGGCATGGGGCTGGCCCGCCGGGAGGGCGCGGCCGAGGGCAACGGCCTGCCGTTCGCCTGGAGCGGCGTCCGCCTGCACGGCACCGGCGCCACGGCGCTGCGGGTGACGGTCTCCCCCACCGGGCCGGACTCGGTGTCGCTGGCCCTGTTCGACGAGACCGGCGCCCCCGTCGCCTCGGTGGCCTCGCTGGCCGTCCGGACGATCTCCGCCGGTCAGCTGCGGGCCGCCCGGCGCGGGCAGCGGGACGCGCTCTTCCGGGTCGAGTGGGCCCGGGTCGCGCCGGGCGACGGCGGGCGGGCCGAGCGCTGGGCGGTGCTCGGCGACGACCGGGCCGTCCCCGGGCTCCGGCTGGACGGCCTGGCCGGACTCGACCGCCTGGACTCCCTGGCCGGGGCCGCCTGCGGGCCGGAGGTCCTGCTCCTGCCCGCGCCGCCGGCCGACGGCGGGTCCCCGGCGGACGCCCACCGGGTGACCGGTGAAGTCCTCGGCCTGCTCCAGGAGTTCCTCGCCGACGAGCGGTTTGCCGGGACGCGGCTGGCCGTGCTGACCGGGGGCGCGGTCGCCGCCGCCCCCGGCGACCCGGTGCCCGGCCTGGTCCACGCCCCGCTCTGGGGCCTGCTCCGCTCCGCGCAGGCGGAGCACCCCGACCGGTTCGTCCTGGTCGACCTCGACGGCACCGCCGACGCGGCCGCCGCCCTGCCCGCCGCGCTGGCCTGTGGCGAGCCGCAACTGGCCGTCCGTGGCGGCGAGTTGTTCGCCCCCCGGCTGGTCCGGGCCACCCCGACCGCCGACGTCCGTCCGCTCGACCCGGCCGGGACGGTCCTGATCACCGGCGGCACCGGCACCCTCGGCGCCCTGCTCGCCCGCCACCTCGTCACCGACCACGGCGCCCGCCACCTGCTGCTCACCAGCCGCAGCGGCCCCGACGCCCCCGGCGCCGCCGAGCTCACCACCGAACTCCGCGCCCTCGGCGCCACCGTCACCGTCACCGCCTGCGACACCGCCGACCGCGACCAACTCGCCGCCACACTCGCCGACATCCCCACCGACCACCCCCTCACCGCCGTCGTCCACACCGCCGGCGTCCTCGACGACGGCATCCTGGACTCGCTCACCCCCGAGCGGGTGGACACCGTGCTCCGCCCGAAGGTCGACGCCGCCGTCCACCTGCACGACCTGACGGCCGGCCACGACCTGGCCGCCTTCGTGCTGTTCTCCTCCGCCGCCGCCACCCTCGGCAGCGCGGGCCAGACCAGCTACGGCGCGGCCAACGCCTTCCTCGACGCGCTCGCCGAGCGCCGGTGCTCCCGGGGCCTGCCCGCGCAGTCGCTCGCCTGGGGCCTGTGGGCGCAGCCCAGCGGCATGACCGGCGGGCTGGACGAGGCCGAGCTGTCCCGAATGGTCCGCGGCGGGGTGGCCCCGCTCTCCTCCGCCGAGGGCCTGGCCCTGTTCGACGCCGCGCTGGCGGCCGGGGACGCCACCCTGGTGACCGCCCGCCTGGACCTGCCCGCCATCCGCCGCCGGGCCGCTCCCGGGCCGCTGCCCGCACTGCTGCGCGACCTCGCGGCCGGTGCGCCGTCCCGGCGCCAGGAGCCGGCCGGGGAGTTCCCCGAGGACACCGCGGGCCCGTCCGCCGCCGAGCGGCTGGCCGGGCGGCTGGCGGACGCCGGGGAGGTGGAGCGGGAGCGGATCCTGCTCGACCTGGTGCGCGGCGCGGTGGCCGGGGTGCTCGGCCACGCGGGGCCCGAACAGGTCGACCCGGGGCGGCGGTTCCTCGAACTCGGCTTCGACTCGCTGACGGCGCTGGCGCTGCGCAACCAGCTGGGCGCGGCCACCGGGCTCCGGCTGGCCACCAGCCTGATCTACGACCAGCCCTCCCCGGCCCTGCTCGCCGCCCACCTGCGCGAGCGCCTCGCCGAGCGGGCCGACGCCCGCTCCGACGGGCGGGCCGCTGAGGCGGACGGCCCGCTGGCGACGCTCTACTGGCAGGCCTGCGAGCAGGGTTCCTCGATGGCCGCGCTGGACCTGCTCAAGGCCGCCGCCGGCTGCCGGCCCGCGTTCCGGACCGCCGAGGAGGCCCCGGCCGCCGAACCGGTCCGGCTCGCGCAGAGCCCGGACGGCCCGGTGCTGGTCTGCCTGCCGTCCTTCGGTCCGGTCTCCGGCCCGCACGAGTACGCCCGGTTCGCCGCCGCCTGCCGCGGCCGCCGCGAGGTCCTGGTGCTGCCCCAGCCGGGCTTCCTGGCCGGTGAGCTGCCGCCCGCCGACCTGGACGCGCTGGCCGACCTGCACGCCGGGTCGGTGCTCCGGCACACCGGCGGCCGGCCGTTCGTCCTGGTCGGCCGCTCGGCCGGCGGCTGGATCGCGCACGCGGTCGCCGCCCGGCTGGAGCGGCTCGGGACGGGCCCGGCCGGGCTGGCCCTGGTCGACAGCTACGACCCGGACTACGACCAACTGCCGCTGCTGGAGCCGTCGATGTCCGCCGCGATGAAGGACCGCGAGTCGGCCTTCGCGCTCGCCGACGACACCCGGCTGGCCGCGATGGGCGCGTACCACCGGCTCTTCGCCGGCTGGCGCCCGGAGCGGATCGCCGTACCGACCCTGCTGGTGCGGGCGGCCGACCCGTGGACCGAGGAGATCCGGGAGTCGGCCGGCTGGCAGGCCGTCTGGTCGCTCCCGCACACCGCCCTGGACACCCCCGGCGACCACTTCTCGGTCCTGGAGGACCACTCCGACACCACCGCGCGCACCGTGCTGGCGTGGCTGGCCGACGCCGTCGAGCCCGCCCTCAGACCCCTCTGACGGCCGACCGCTGATCCACCGTTCGAACCTCCTCAGGAGACAGCTCATGAAGATCGTCATCATCGGTGCAGGGCTCGGCGGCGTCGCCTCCGCCCTGGCGCTCACCCGCTCCGGCCACCAGGTCGAGCTCTACGAGCAGGCGGACGAGCTCCGCAAGGGCGGCTACGGGGTGATCCTGTGGCCGAACGCCACGGGCATCCTGACCCAGCTGGGCATCGACCACACCGACCTCGGCCACCGCCTCGACCGGGTGGACATCACCTCGGAGACCGGCCAGCCGCTGGTCAAGGTCGACCTCGACCGGATCGCGCGCGACTTCGGCTCGCCGAACAAGGTGATCCGCCGCAGCGAGCTGGTCGAGGTGCTGGCCGCCGCGCTGCCGCCGGGCGTGCTGCGGTTCGGCGCCCGCGCCACCGTCATCGACGAGCCCGCGCCGGGGACGGACGGGCCGGTCGCGATCACCTTCGAGGACGGCCGGCGGATCGAGGCCGACGTGCTGATCGGCGCGGACGGCCACCGCTCCTTCGTCCGCAAGCACCTCTTCGGCTTCTCGCCGGCCGAGCACACCGGCTGGGCGACCTGGCACGGCACCACCCCGCTGCCGGTGGAGCTGACCAACAGCAACCGGGTGCAGACCATGGCCGGCGAGCACGGCCTGTGCGTGATGCACCCGCTCGGCGAGTCCATGCTCTACTGGGCCTTCGAGACGCCGTGGGCGGACGGCGACGCGGTCCCGCCCGGCGCGCCCGGCTCCCCCGACGGCACCGGCCCGATCGGCGCCGACGGCCGGCCGCAGTCCGCGGTGGCCAACCTGCGGGCCCGGTTCGCCGGTTTCTCCTCCCCGCTGCCCGAGCTGCTGGAGTCGATCAGCGACGAGGACGTCCAGGTCTTCCCGCACATCCTGCACCAGGTCCCCAAGGTGTGGGGGCGCGGCCCGGTGACGCTGCTCGGCGACTCGGTGCACGCCGTCCCGCCGCGCACCGGCATGGGCGCCAACCAGGCGCTGGAGGACGCCTGGGTGATCGGTCGGGCGCTGTCCGGCCAGGGCTCCCCCGCCGAACTGCTGCGCCGCTACGAGAAGATCCGCCGCCGCCGGGTCAAGATGCTCTACCACTACGCCGCGGCGACCGGGAAGCAGGGCCAGTCGGTGCCCGGCCTCTTCAAGCGCTCCAAGGACGGCATCTCCTTCACCGGGTTCCAGCGCTTCCAGATCAAGGCCTTCAGCAACTACCTCAACGCCAAGCCGCGCTGACGATCCGTCAGCTCACACGCCACCCGTTCCCAGAGAGAGTGACACCCGCCATGAAGATCATCCGTCAGCACGCCTACGGCGGCCCCGAGGTGCTGGAGCTGGAGGACCTCGAACTGCCCGAGCCCGGCCCGGGCCAGGTGCTGCTGCGCACCCACGCCGCGGCCGTCACCTTCTTCGACATCCTCAACCGGCGCGGCGACCTCGCCAAGCGCGACTACTACCGGGCCGACGCCGCGCTCCCGCTGGAGCCCGGCTACCAGGGCTCCGGCTACGTCGAGGCGCTCGGCCCGGACGTGACCGGCGTGCGGGTCGGCGACCGGGTCGCCTGGGCCCTGGCGGCCGGCTCGTACGCGAGCCATGTCATCGCCCCCGCCGCGCAGTTGATCCCGGTGCCGGAGGACATCGACCTCGGCGAGGCGGCCGGCCTGCCGGTGCAGGGCCTGCTCGCGTACAAGCTGACCCACGAGGCGTACCCGCTGGCCGAGGGCGACTGGGCCCTGGTGCAGTCGGCGGCCGGCGGCGTGGGCACGCTGATCACCCAGTTCGCCCGGATGCGCGGCGCGCGGGTCATCGGCGTGGTCTCCGCCGAGGAGAAGGCCGTCGTCGCCAAGGAGGCCGGCGCCGAGGCGGTGATCGTCTCCGGCGGCACCGAGGACGTGGCCGCCGAGGTCAAGCGGATCACCGGCGGCGAGGGCGTCCGGGTGGTCTACGACGCGGTCGGCAAGGACACCTTCGAGGCGAACCTCGACAGCCTGGCCCCGCGCGGCTACCTGATCAACTTCGGCCAGGCGAGCGGCTTCGTCCCGCCGCTGGACCTGATGACGCTGAACGACAAGGGCTCGCTGTTCGTCACCCGCTTCTGCCTGCCGCACTTCTTCGACGAGTCGTGGCCGCCGCTGAACTTCCTGGAGCGCTGCTTCCAGTGGATGCGCGAGGGGAAGCTGACCGTCCGGATCGACTCCCGCTTCCCGCTCGGCCAGGCCGCCGAGGCGCACGCCGCCGTCGAGGAGCGCCGCACCAGCGGCCGCGTCCTGCTCATCCCCTAACACCCCCCTACACCCCCTGAATTCCCCTCAGAACACGCTTCTCGCACCATATTCGGATCTGCCTCGCAGACCGGGACGGGTAGGCTCCGCACCATGAGTGACACGAGCGCGATTTCGGTCGCGCGCGCCACGATCGACGAATTCACCGGCTCGACCCCCGCCGAACTCGACGGCGCATTCCGCCGGCTCGCCGCGGAATTCCAGGCGGACGGTTCCCTCCGCCCGGACGCGCTCGCCGGAATTCCGGCCCTGCTGGACGCGCTGGACACCGTCCCGCCCGCGCACCAGGCCAGGCTCGCCCTGCTGCTCGGGCTGCTGGCCGAGGCCGCCGGCCCGGACGGCGGCTTCCCCGCCCACGAAGCCGTCCGGGCCGGCCTGGACCGCTACCTCCGGCTGCTGTCGGACGGCGGGACGGACGCCGGCCGCGGCGCCGCCCTGTTCTTCCTGCTGGGCCACTTCCCCGAGGACGGCGCGCGGATCCTCGCCGCCCTCCCCGGCACCGGGGTGGACCAGGACGACCTGTCCCGGCTGGCCCGCTGCCTCCAGCCGTGGGAGACCGCGGACGCCGCGACCCGGTGGAACCTCGGCCGGGTCTTCCCCTCCCCCGCCGTCTGGGGCCTGACCGAGCAGGAGCGGGCCACCGCCCCCGCGCTCGACCAGTGGCTCGGCCTGCCCGCCGAGCGCACCGCCGAGCTGTGGGCGACCGAGACCCGGGCGCTGCTGGCCTACTCCGGCGCCAAGGCGGTCTGGGCCTGCGAGCACGGCGCCACGGTGTCCCCGTTCGTGGTGCCCGCCCCCGAGGAGGAGCGGACCGCCGAGCCGTCCCCGGCCGCGGACGTCCTGCGGGGCCACGCCCGGGCCGTCCGCTGCCCGCGCTGCCGGCAGCCGCTGGCCGGCGGCACCGAGGCCGCCGTCTGCACCGGCTGCGAGGCCGTATTCCCGTCGGTGGACGGGCTGTTGGACTTCCACGACCAGCCGTCCGGCCCGAGCGACCCGCTGCTGGCCGGCCGGTACGAGCGCGGCCTGCGGGCCGGGTTCGTCCGGATCATGGGCGCCAACTGGGGCGGCTGGGTGTCGCTCGACGACGAGGACGCCTACCTCAGCGAGCACGTCCGGCCGGTCGACGGCCCGGTGCTCGACCTGGCGGCCGGCGCCGGCCGCTGGACCAGGGTGCTGGCCCGTTCGCTCGGCGAGGAGCGGGTGATCGCGCTCGACCTCTCCGCCGAGATGCTGGCCCAGCTGCGGGCCAAGCTGGACCGGGTCCTCACCGTCCGCGGCAGCGCCCTGGAGCTGCCGTTCGAGGACGCCTCGCTGGGCGGGGTGAACTGCTGGAACGCGCTGCAGGCCATCCCCGACCCGGAGCGGGCGATCCGCGAGGTCGGCCGCTGCCTGCGCCCGGGCGGCACCTTCACGGTGATGACCTTCCGTCAGGCCGCCGACCCGCTCTACCGACAGTTCCAGAGCCGGCTGGAGCGCCAGGCGCACCGCGGCTCCTTCGACCCGGAGCAGCTCACCGGCTGGCTGGCCGACGCCGGGATGACCGTGCGCGACCTGTCCGGCCCCGGAAACTTCCTGTTCGTCACCGCCGCCAAGGCATAGTCCCGCACGAGGAGAGGCCATGCCCGTCAGCCCCGACCCTTCCCAGACGTACCTTCCGGGAATGGACAACAAGGTGGTGTTCCTGAAGAACCTGATCAGCTCGCCGCTGATCGAGGTGGGGGAATTCACCTACTACGCCGACATCGACGACCCGGCGGCGTTCGAGACCCGGAACGTGCTCTACAACTTCGGGCCCGAGAAGCTGGTGATCGGCAAGTACTGCGCCATCGGCACCGGCACCCAGTTCATCATGCCGGCCGCCAACCACCCGATGATCGGCTCCACCACCTACCCGTTCTTCATGTTCGGCGGGGACTGGACCGCGCGGACGGTGGACGCGCTGGCCACCGTCGCCAGCCGCGGCGACACCGTCATCGGCAACGACGTGTGGATCGGCCGGGAGGCCGTGATCATGCCGGGCGTGACGATCGGCGACGGCGCGATCATCGGCACCCGGGCCGTGGTCACCTCCGACGTGCCGGCCTACGGCGTGGTCGGCGGCAACCCCGGCAAGCTGATCAAGAAGCGCTTCGAGGACGCGGACATCGACCGGCTCGCCCGGATCGCCTGGTGGGACTGGCCGGTCGAGGCCGTCACCGAGCACGTCCGCACCATCTTCACCGGCACCCCCGCCGAGCTCGAACTGGCGGCCGAGGAAGCCGGTCTGATCAACTGATGTTTTCCCCGGTCCCCGGCCGCCCTCGGCCGGGGACCGGCGTACGTTCGGCCCGATCACCTGTGAATGGAGTAGCACCATGGACGCCGCAGTCCTCCACACGCTCGGCAAGCCGCCCCGCTTCGAGCGGTTCCCCGAGCCGACCGCGGGCGAGGGCGAGGTGCTCGTCCAGGTCCTGGCGGCCGCGCTCAACCCCTCCACCAAGGCGGTGGCCGGCGGCGGCCACTTCGCCAGCTCCGACAACCTGCCCGCGGTGGTCGGCCTGGACGGCGTCGGCCGACTGGAGGACGGCAGCCGGGTGTTCTTCGGCGGGGCCCGCAAGCCGTACGGCTCGATGGCGCAACTGACCGTCGCCCGCGCCCCGTTCACCTGGCCGGTGCCGGACGGCGTGGACGACCTCACCGCCGCCGCGCTGCCCAACCCGGCGCTCTCCTCGTGGATACCACTGGAGCACGCCGCCAAGCTGCAGCCCGGCGAGACCGTCCTGGTGCTGGGCGCCACCGGCGCCGCCGGCAAGCTCGCCATCCAGATCGCCAAGCACCTGGGCGCCGGACGGGTCGTCGCCGCCGGCCGCAACCAGGAGGTCCTGGACACCCTGGGCGAGTACGGCGCGGACGCCACCGTCCCGCTGAACGGCACCCAGGAGGAGATGGCCGAGGCCTTCGCCGCCGCGGCCGGCGACACCGGGTACGACGTGATCCTGGACTACCTGTGGGGCAAGCCGACCGAGGCGCTGCTGACCGCGATGACCCGCAAGGACTTCCACCTGAAGAGCTCCGGCCCCCGGCTGGTGCAGATCGGCGAGTCGGCGGGCGCCACCATCGAGCTGTCGGCCGGCACGATCCGCAGCGCGGGCCTGACCATCGTGGGCGGCGGCTTCCCGCCGCCGCAGGCGTTCCTGGACATGTTCAACCGCCTGATGGCGGGCGCCGCCGCCGGTGAGATCCGGATCGACACCCGGGCGGTGCCGCTGGCGGAGATCGAGCAGGCCTGGCAGGCCGAGGACACCGGGCACAAGCGCCTGGTCGTCGTCCCGTAGTCGACGCGGTCACCGCACGACGACCGAGGCCGCCGCCGGATTCCCGGCGGCGGCCTCGTCGTTGCCGTCACTGTCGCGTCAGGTGCCGGTCCACTCCGGTTCGCGCTTCTCCAGGAAGGCCAGCGGGCCCTCCTCGGCGTCCCGGCTGTGCATCCGGCGCTCCTCCCAGACGTAGCGGGTGGCGAAGGACTGCTCCAGCGGCGTGGTGAGGGCCTTGGCCGCCGCCTCCTTGACCGCGCGGACGGACAGCGGGGCGCAGCGCAGGATGTCGCGCACCCAGCCGTCCACGCAGTCGTCCAGCTCCCCGGCCGGCACCACGTCGTTGACCAGCCCGTACTCCAGCGCGCGCCGGGCGCTCAGCCGGCGGCCCGTCATCAGGTGGCCCAGCGCGGCCCGGTAGGGCAGCTGCTGGGCCAGCCGGAACACCCCGCCGGCGCCGGCGATCAGGCCGAGCTTCGCCTCGGGCAGCGCGAAGACGGCGTCCTCGGCGGCGACGATGATGTCGCAGGCCAGCGCCAGCTCGAAGCCGCCGCCCATGGCGAAGCCCTGGACCCGGGCGACGACCGGCTTGGAGAGCGCGAACCGCTCGGTGAGCCGGGGGTAGCCCGGCTTGCCCCGGCTGCCGAAGGTGGAGGTGGCGGTGCCGGCCCTGACCCGTTCGGCCAGCTCCTTGAGGTCCTGGCCGACCGAGAAGGCCCGGTCCCCGGCGCCGGCCAGCACCACCACCCAGACCTCGGGATCGGCCTCGACCTCGTCCCAGATCCCGCACAGCTCCTCGTGCATGCGCAGGTCCATCGCGTTCAGCACCTCGGGCCGGTCGAGGGTGACGTACCCGACCCGGCCCTTCCTCTCGTACCGCACCCGTGTCGGCTCGGCCATCAGAACGGGTACCTCGCCGGGGTCTCGCGGACGGTCAGCCACTGCCACTGGGTGTACTCGTCCCAGCTGTGCTCGGAGCCGTGCCGGGTGCCGTTGCCGGAGGCGCCGCGGCCGCCGTGCGGCACGTGGGCCTCGTCGTTGATGGTCTGGTCGTTGACGTGGACCATGCCGGTGCGCAGCCGGTCGGCGATCGCCCGGCCGCGCCGCACCGAGCCGGTCTGGACGGCGGCGGTGAGCCCGTACGCGGTCCGGTTGGCCAGTTCGACGGCCTCGTCGTCGTCGGCGACCACGGTGACCGGGGCGACCGGCCCGAACACCTCCTCGGTGAAGGCGGGCATGTCGGGGGTGACGCCGGCCAGCACGGTCGGCTCGAAGAACGGGCCGCGCCGGGCGCCGCCGGCCAGCACCACGGCGCCGGCCGCCACCGACTCGCGGACGATCCGCTCGACCCGGTCGAGCTGCCGCTCGCCGATGACCGGGCCCAGGTCGACCTCCTCGCGGAAGGGGTCGCCGAGACGCAGCTTGCGGGCGCGGTCGGCGAGCAGCTCCAGGTACCGGTCGGCGACGGCGCGGTGCACCAGGTGGCGCCCGGCGGCCATGCAGATCTGGCCCTGGTGGAAGAAGGAGCCCCAGGCCCCGGACGAGGCCGCGGCGTCGAGGTCGGCGTCGTCGAGGACGATCAGGGCGTTGTTGCCGCCGAGTTCGAGCGAGACACGCTTGAGCATGCCGCCGGCGACCGCGCCGATCCTGGCCCCGACCTCGCTGGAGCCGGTGAAGGCGATCATCGGCACGTCGGGGTGGCGGACCAGGGCCTCGCCGACCTCGGCGTCGCCGGGCAGCACCTGGAGCAGCCCGGCGGGCAGGCCCGCCTCCTCGAAGAGCCGGGTGATCACCCGGCCGCCGGAGACCGGGGTGTGCACGTCGGGCTTGACCACCACGGCGTTGCCGAGGGCCAGCGCGGGGGCGACCGCGCGCATCGCCAGCACCAGCGGCACGTTCCAGGGGCTGATCACGCCGACCACCCCGAGCGGCACCCGGCGGGCGAAGCTCTCCCGGCCCGGCTCGGAGGCCAGCAGGTGGCCGTTGGGGCGGGTGGGCAGCGCGGCGGCGGACCACAGCTCGTCCAGGACGGCGCCGACCTCGAAGTCGGCCTTGCCGCGCACCGATCCGCCCTCGCGGACCAGCAGGTCGACGATCTCCTGGCGGTGGCGCTCCAGCACGGCGGCGGCGCGGCGCATGACGGCGGCGCGCCCGGTCGGCGGGGTCGCCGCCCAGCCGGGCTGGGCCTGCGCGGCGGCGGCCACGGCGGGGTCCACGTCCGCGGCCGCGGCCAGCGAGACCACGGCGATCGGGCGCCCGGTGGCGGGCTCCCGTACCTGGAGCTCGCCACCGGAGAGTGCCGGGTCGAGCCCGGCGTCCAGCTGAATGAGACCGCTCATCGCGGCCACCTCCCTTGTCAGTGGTTCGGCCCCGACGAACGGCGTACCGGGGCGTGTCCGTCGGGCACGCCCCCGGTTCAACGAGGCGGGGTGTGCCCGGTGATGGGCACGTCGACCAGGAGCGGCGCGGTCGCGGACGCCGACTTGGCGACGATCTCGGTGAGTTCGGCGGGGTGGGAGACCCGGACGGCCTCGATGCCGAAGAACTCGGCGGCGGCCCGGAAGTCCAGCCGGTGGCGCCCGCTGTCCGGGCCGAAGGCCAGGTCCAGGCCGAGGTAGCGCCCGCCCCGGGTGGAGCGGCTGTCCCAGGTGTCCAGGGTCTCCTTGAGGGTGCGGTACTCGCCGTTGTTCATCACCACGAAGGTCACCGGGACGCGGTAGTGGCCGGCCGCCCACAGGCCCTGGAGGCCGAACATCGCGCAGCCGTCGCCGAGCACGGCGACCACCGGGCGGCTGTCGTCGCCCATCCGGCGGCCGACGGCGGCGCCGATGCCGTGGCCGAGGCCGCCGCCGACGGTGTGCAGGTACGAGCCCGGGCGGTCCTGGCGGAGCACCTGGCGCAGCCGCAGGCCGGTGGTGATGGCCTCCTCGACCACGACGGCGTCCTCGGGCAGTCCGGCGGCCACCGCGTGGGCGGCGGCCAGCGGGTCGAGCGGGCCCGGTCCGTACGCGGCGAGCGCGGCGCG
>NZ_LFVW01000264.1:0-14917 GCF_001182915.1 Kitasatospora sp. MY 5-36 | reverse complement strand
GGCAGCGGCGCGCTGGGCGCCGCCGTGGCGGCCGCGGCCGCGCACCCGGTCGAGCTGTACGCGGCGGACATCGACCCGGGCGCGGTCCGCTGCGCCCGCCGCAACCTGGTCGGCGTCGCGGCGCGGGTCTTCGAGGGCGACCTGTTCGCCGCCGTCCCCGTGGAACTGCGCGGCCGGGTGGACGTGCTGATCGCCAACGTCCCGTACGTCCCGACCGGCGACCTCGGCCTGCTGCCGCCCGAGGCGCGGCTGCACGAGGCACGGCCGGCGCTGGACGGCGGGGCGGACGGGCTGGACGTGCTGCGGCGGGTGGCCGCCGAGGCGCCGCGGTGGCTGGCGCCCGGCGGGTCGCTGCTGTTCGAGACCAGCGAGCGGCAGGTGGCGGCGGCCCTCGCGGTGACCGGGGCGGCCGGGCTGGCGGCGGTGGAGAGCCGGCAGGAGGACCTGGACGCCACCGTGGTCACGGCGACGCTGCGCTGACCGGCGGCGTCGACCCGCTGCGCTGAACTCTCTGACTCAGGAAGGGGTTTGCGGCCCGGCCACCGTTCCCCCGTGACGGTGGCCGGGCCGGGCCGGTCAGATGCGGGTGCCGTACACGTGGTCGACCGGGATGGTGAGGAGCACCCGGCGGTCGGCGACCATCGTCTCGCGGTACTCCGTCCAGTCCGGGTGCTCGCCGGCGGCGCGTCGGTAGTAGTCCACCAGCGCCTCCACCTCCGGCCCCTCGGGGTCGGTGCCCGGCCCGGTCAGGGTGGCCACGCCCTCGGCGGTGGTCCAGGAGCGGCCGTCCGGCCCGGTCACCTCCAGGCTGACCCGCGGGTCCCGGCGCAGGTTGGCGGTCTTGGCCAGCCCGTCCCGGGTGGAGACCAGGATGGCGTTCGCCTCCCGGTCGTAGAACGGCATGACGGGGGAGAGCTGCGGCCGGCCGTCCGCCTTGATGGTGGCGAGGATGCCGAGGCGGCTCTGCGCGAGCAGCTCGTACGGGTCGAAAGGAGTGGCGGTCATGGGAGCATCATCGGCCTTCACACCGGTGTGAGGGCAAGGTCCGCCACGCGTGTTGGGCGAGGAGGCCGCGCATGGTGGCACGGGCCGGCGAGTCGGTACGGGATGTTCGGAAATCGGCCGTGGTGTCCGGTGCGAGCCGATAAGGTCGGTGGCGAGAACGGTGACGGTGCGTCAGTGTGCGTGCACCGTCCGAGCCGAGGGGAAACGCCGCACGATGGCACGCGTACGCAAGCAGGTGGAACTGCTGGAGTTCGCCGACGACCTCCACACCGACGACGTCACCCCGCTACGGGCCTTCCTGGCCGCCCGCATGAGTGAGCTGGTCGAGGCCCAACCCGAGGGCACCAGCGCCCGGTTGGCCGCCGCGCGACTGGCGGAGGTCACCGCCAGCGACTGCATCTTCCTCTCGGACGTCCTGGTGGCCTGGGAGGAGGTGGTCCTGGAGGGCCGCAAGGACGAGCCCGGCTGGACGCAGCGGATGCGCCAGGACGCCATGCTGTGGTGGAGGCGGCTGTGCGTGACGGCGGAGATGTTCGGCGACCACCCCGACCACCGCTCCCGCTGGCGCCCGCTGCGGTACATGAACCTCGCGCACGCGGAGCTCATCGCGGAGCTCACCGACGAGGCGGGCGGCGTGTACGGGGACGGGGCGCACCCGTGATCCCGGACGGCTGGGGGCAGTGGCCGTAGGGCTGTCCCGCCACCCCCGCGGTTGTGTCGGTGGCGGCTGGTACGGTCCCGCGCATGAGCAATCGTGTGCCCTTCACGGGTGGGGAGAAGGAAAGCCTCCGGGCGGCGCTGGACCGGCACCGCGAGGCCGTGCTGTGGAAGCTGGAGGGGCTGGACGACGAGCAGCTGCGCCGTCCGATGACGCCCTCCGGGACCAACCTGCTGGGGATGGTGAAGCACCTCGGCGGTGCCGAACTCGGCTGGTTCCGGGGGACGTTCGGCCGGGATATGGGCCCGCTGCCGTTCGACATCGAGGCCGACGACGACTCCGACATGCGGGTGGAGCCCGGCGAGTCGACGGCGGACGTCCTGGCGTTCTACGCCCGGGCCCGGGCCGACGCCGACGAGACGATCGGGGAGCTCGCGCTGGACGACCTCGGTACCTCCTGGTCCGGCAACTCCGTCTCGTTGCGCTGGGTGCTGATCCACATGACCACGGAGACGGCGCGGCACGCCGGGCACATGGACATCCTGCGCGAGCTGATCGACGGCGGGACGGGGGACCACAAGCGGAGCTGAGGCCGACCCGGAGCCGGTACCGGCCGGAACTGACACTGGCCGGTGCCGGTTCCGACCGGTGCGTCCGCTCAGGCCGTCAGCTTCCGGACGGCCCGGTCCAGGGCCTCCGCCGTCCGTCGGACGTCCGCCCCGGTGGTGCGCCAGTTGCTGAACGCCGCGCGCAGGGCGGGCCGTCCCGCGTAGCGGGTGGGCGTCAGGAAGGCCTCGTCGGCCAGCTCGGCGGCGAGCGCGGCCAGCCGCTCCGGGGTCGGGTCCGCCGTCAGTGAGAAGCAGACGACGTTCAGCCGGACCGGGGCGAGCAGCTCCAGCCCGTCGATCCGCGCCACCTCCGCGCCGAGCGCCCGGGCGCCGGCGACGCAGCGCTCCACGATCTCCCGGTGCCCGGCACGGCCGTACGCCCGCAGGGTGAACCAGGCGGCGAGGGCGCGCAGCCGGTGGGAGTTCTCCGGCGTGAGGTGGACGAGGTCCGGGTGCTCGCTCAGCGGGCCGAGGTAGGCGGCGGCGTTCTGGAAGACCCGGGCCTGGAGGTCCGGGCGGCGGGTGAACTGCACGGCGCTGTCGTACGGCACGTTGAGCCACTTGTGCAGGTCGACGCAGACCGAGTCGGCGAGGTCCAGCCCCGCGACCAGCTCCGCGTGCTCCGGGGACAGCGCGGCGAAGGCGCCGAACGCGGCGTCCACGTGCAGCCAGAACCCGTACCGTTCGCGCAGCGCGGCGATCGCGCGCAGGTCGTCGAAGTCGACGGTGTTGACCGTCCCGGCGTTGGCCACCACCACGCACGGCCCCGGGGCCTCGGCCAGCGCCCGCTCCAGCGCGGCCACGTCCACCGCCTCCCGGCCCGGCAGGACGGGCACCGTCCGCAGCGCCGTACGGCCCAGGCCGAGCACCGACAGCGCCTTGGCGACGCTGGAGTGCGCACTGCCCGACAGCACCCGGACCGGCCCCAGCGCGCCGACCCCGTCCTCGGCGACGTCCACACCGAGCCGCTCGCCCAGCCACTCGCGGGCGATCGCCAGCCCCACCGTGTTCGACATCGTCGCGCCGCTCACGAAGGTGCCGCGGTGCGCCGTCGAGAGCCCGAACAGCTCGCCCAGCCAGCCGACCGTCTCCCGCTCCAGCTGCTGACCGGCCGGGTCCAGCGAGGAGTTGGAGTTCTGGTCCACGGCCGAGGTCAGCCAGTCGCCCGCGAGCGCCGCCGGTGTCGCCCCGCCGGTCACGAACCCGAAGTAGCGCGGCCCGGCGCTTGCCGACAGCCGGGGCTCCCAGCGCTTGGCGAACTCCGCGAGCGCGGCGCGCGTCCCGCCGCCCTCCTCGGTGAGCGGGGCGACGGCGGGCGGCTCGGCCCGCTCGACCACGGGCCGTTCGTCGAGGCCCGCCAGGAAGGCGAGCGCGCGCTGCCGGGTCTCCTCCAGGATCTCGGGCAACCGGCCGAGGTCGGCGGCGAGTTCGGGGTGCATGGGGCTCTCCGTTGATCGACTGTGCGGTGCGGCCGAGGCTAGCCGCCGGGGCGGACGGCGTCCCGGTCCAATCCGGTCCTGGTGGCCTGGAACGCGGCTTCGGGGAACATCGGTACAGCGGTGGCCGATGGAGGTCAGGCCGGAGCGCGGGTCCACGCTGGCATCGGAGGGCCTGCACTGGATGACGGCCCAGCGCGTCGAGGTCTCCGGCGGCGTCCTCCTCTGAGCGACCGGGCGGTGTTCCCCGGGGCCGGAATGCGCGGGCGGTGGGGGAATTCACGCCGTGCGGCTCAAAATCACCCCGGTGGTGCAATTCCAGCCGGTCCCTTGACCTCTCCCGATCCGTCGGACGATGATCACCGTGCACCGCGAGCGAATGAACGTTCCAATACCGGGCTGATTTCCGGTCCGAGACTTCAGGGAGGTGCGGGGCCGTGCGTTCCATCAGCGCTTCCACGACGGCGCCCGTGGCACGGGGGCGGGTTCCACTGCTCGGCCACCTGCCGCAACTCGCCGTCAAACGGGTGGAGTTCCTCCAGTCGATCCGGGCGCAGGGCGGCATCGTCAGGATATTCCTGGGCAATCGGCCGGTGTTCGTCCTGAACTCGCCTGAGGCCGTCCACGAGGTTCTCCTGACGCAGAGCCGGAAGTTCGGCAAAGGCCTGCTGTTCGACGTCGCACGGCCTTTCATCGGCAACGGCATCATCACCTCCGAGCACGACGTCCACCTCCGTCAACGGCGCGCGCTCCAGCCCGCGTTCCGCCGGGACACCATCGCCGGCGGCGTCGCCACGATGGCCGGCATCGCCGAGGAACAGGTGTCCTCCTGGCGCCCCGGCGAGGTGATCGCCATGGACGGGGTGCTGCGGCGGACGGTCACGGCCATGCTCGTGGCCACCCTGTTCAGCACCGAACGCCCGGACGGCGCCCGGGCCGTCGCCGAACTGGGGGAGCGCGTCGCCGAGCACCTGAACACGGTGATGCGCGGGGTCCTCGTCGGCACCCTGCTGCCCGCTCCCCTCGCCTCCTCACCCGCACTGGGGCACCGCCGGTACCTGGCCGCGGCCACGGCGCTGCGCGAACTCGCGGACACCGCCGTCCGGCAGGCCCGCCAGGACCCGGCCGACCGCGGCGACCTGCTGTCGATCATGTTCGCCGGCACCCCGGGCAACCCGCGGGGGATGACCGACGTGGAGGCCCGCGACGAGCTGCTGTCCCTGCTCATGGCCGGCGCCGAGACCACGGCCACCACCCTGGCCTGGGCGCTCCACGAGATCGGACGGCGCCCCGAACTCACCGAGCGGATCAAGGCCGAGTGCGACGCCCTGCCCGCCGGCGCCCCGCCCGGCGCGGCGACGCTCCCGTTCACCGAGCGGTTCCTCCGCGAGGTGCTCCGGCTGCACCAGCCCAGCTGGCTGCTGATGCGGCGCGTCCTGGAGCCCGTGCGGGTCTGCGGGGTCGACCTCCCGCAGGGGGCCGAGCTGATCTACAGCGCGCTGACGATGCACCGGGACCCGGCCCACTACCCGGACCCGCTGCGGTTCCACCCGGACCGGTGGCTCGACCGCCCCGAGAAGGACCTGCCGCCGGGCGCCTACGTCCCGTTCGCCCTGGGAAACCGGAGGTGCATCGGGGACCACTTCGCGATGACCGAGATGCTGGTCGTCCTGCGCGCGGTCGTCTCCCGGTGGCGGCCGCGACCGGTGGCGGGCCACCGGGTCCGGACGGTGGCCCACGCGCTGATCCGGCCCAACGCGCTGCCCATGCGCGTCTCGCCCTGGCCGGCCGACTGAACCGGCTCCGTTCCGTACGGCTCCGATCCGTACGGCCCGGCTTCGCGTGGCTCCGTTCCGTACGGCTTGGTTCCGCACTGCCCCGACCCGGCCCCGGCCCCGTTCCTGTTCCCGTTCCCGCGGAGGTGCACCTCACCATGACAGCCACGGCGGAGACCCTCTCCCCGGGCCCGCAGGCCCCGGCCCCCGACCCGCTCCCCTTCCCGAGCCGGGCCAGCCCGGACTTCCGGGCCGCCCACGACCGCCACCTCGACTGGCCGCGGTCCTTCGGCTTCCTGGCCACGGACGCGGAGCGGGACCACCACCTCAAGGGCCAGTTCCCGCTGATCGCGGCCATGTTCTACCCGAACGCGACCGGGGCCGAACTGGACATCGGCGTCGACCAGCAGAGCTGGTACTTCCTGTTCGACGACGCGCTCGACGAACAGTGGGGCGGCACGCCCGAGCGGGTCCGCCACCTCGTCGGACTCGTCCAGGAGGGCGTCACCGGGCAGGCGTCCCCGCTGCCGCTGGCCGCCGCCTTCGCCGACATGCGGCGGCGCAGCTGCCACGGCATGCCGGAGGACTGGATCCGGCGCTCGGCGGCCCACTGGTCCTCGTACCTCGACCACCACGTCCACGAGGCGCGCAGCCGGCAGTCCGGTGCGCCGATGCCGTTGAGCACCTACCTGCGGGTCCGGCGCCACACCATCGGGGTGGCACCGGTCGTCGACCTTGCCGAGCGGCTGTCCTCCTGCGTCCTGCCCGACCACCTGTACGCGCTGCCGCACCTGTCCGTCATGCGCGAGATGACGAAGACCTTCATCATCTGCGACAACGACATCGTCTCCCTGGAGAAGGACGCGGCTCAGGGGGAGCGGAACAACCTGGTGCTCTGCCTGGAACGGGAGCACGGGCTCTCCCGGACGGAGGCGCTCGACCGGGCCCTGCGCCGCCGCGCCGAAGCCCTGGAACTGTTCACCGGCGCCCACCGGGCCCTGCTCGCCGGCTCGGCGGCGGACCACCTCACCCCGGCCGAACGCGACCTGCTGCGGCGCTACTGCACCGAGGCGCTGCAGACCACCATCCGCGGCGCCCACGACTGGCACCACGCCTCCACCCGGTACCACGGCTAGGCCGACGCTTCCCGTCTTTTGTCGCACGACTCCTGTCGCGCGACCGCGCCCCCGGACCGATCCAGCTGAGGAGCCCGCACCATGCCCGATCACCGCTCGGCGTCCTTCGTCGCCTCCGAACGGGACCGGACCTGCCCGTTCGACCCGTCGCCGGACCTCCGCCGGATGCGCGAGGAGGACGGCCTGCCGCGGCTGCGCGTGACCCATCCGGTCCGCGGCGAGATCGACGCCGTCGTCATCACCCGGTACGGCGACGTCCGGGCCGCCTTCGCGGAGGAGCGCCTGGTGACGGGCAACGGCATCGACCCGGCACTTCCGCGCACCCTGTTCAACCACCCGGGCTTCCTGCCCGCGTACAGCGGCCCGGAGCACGCCCGGCTGCGCCGGATGCTCACCGGCAGCTTCACCGTCCGTCAGGTCGAGCGGCTGCGGCCCGCGATCGAGGCGATCGTCGCCGAGCACCTCGACGCCATGGCGGAGCAGGGGCCGGTCGTCGACCTGGTCGAGGCCTTCGCCCTGCCGATCCCCTCGGCGGCGATCTGCGAACTGCTCGACGTCCCGTACGGGACCAGGGCGATGTTCCAGCGCTGCTCCCAGGTGATCATGGACGGGACCGCCGACGCCGGGCAACTGGTCGCCGCTTCCGACGAGTTGAACGTCGCCATGGCGGACATCGTCGCCCGCAACCGGGCCGCCCCCGGGGACGGCGTGCTGGGCGCGGTGGTGCGGCAGCACGGCGCGGAGCTCACCGACGAGGAGCTCATCGGCTTCGGCACCACCCTCCTGGTCGGGGGCCACGAGACCACCGCGACCCAGCTCGCCCTGAGCGTGCTGGCGCTGCTCCGCCACCCCGACCAGCTCGCCGCCCTGCGCGACGATCCCGCGGTCACCGGCTCGGCGGTGGAGGAACTGCTGCGCCACCTCGCCATCCCCGCACCGCTCCTGCGCACCGCCGTGGCCGACGTCGAGGTCAACGGCCACCGGATCGCCGAGGGCGAGCACGTCCTGCTCTCCCCGCTGACCGCGAACCGCGACCCCAGGCTCGTCCCCGAACGACCGGACGACCTCGACCTGCGCCGCCGTCCGGTCGCCCAGCTGGCCTTCGGCTTCGGCGCCCACCAGTGCCTCGGCCAGCAGCTGGCCCGGCTGGAACTGAAGGTGGCCCTGCCGGCCCTGCTGCGGCGCTTCCCGACCCTGCGCCTCGCCGTTCCCGAGGCGGAGCTCCGCTTCCGCGAGGGGTCGACGGTCTACGGCGTCGAGGCGCTCCCGGTCACCTGGTGACGGGTCGGCAGGGTCTGCCGGGCCGGTGTCCGCGCCCGGTGCTGGGGGCTCAGCGGGAGGCCGCGCGGGGGAGTTCCGCGCGGCGGACGGCGGGGGAGGCGAGGGCGAGGGCGGCGCCGAGGCAGGAGAGGGCGCCGCAGCCGACGAAGACCGGGGCGGTGCCCCAGAGGCCGATGGCGGCGCCGACCACCGGGTAGCTGAGCGGGGCGAGGCCGACCAGGGTGAGCATCACGACGGAGGTGATCCGGCCCAGGTAGGCGGGGTCGGCGGTGGTCTGGATCAGGGTGCCGTTCAGGCTGCCGAAGACGCCCGCGCCCAGGCCGGTCAGGGCGGCCAGGACGGCGGCGGTCCACAGCTGCGGCACCAGCGCCATGGCGGCCGCGCCCATGCTGCCCGCCAGCAGGGTGACGGCCATGGTCAGACCGGCCCGGGGAATCCGCCCGACGACGGCGAGCAGCGCGGCACTCGCGGCGGCCCCGGCGCCGAAGCAGCCGACGATCCAGCCGTAGCCGGACGGACCCCAGCCGCGTTCGGCGTTGAGGAGGACCAGGCCGACGTTGAGGGTGCCGGTGAGGCCGAGTTCGCAGACGGCCCCGACGGCGACCAGCGGTCCGATCAACGGGTGGCGGCGGATGTAGCGCAGCCCGTCGAGGAGTTCGGCGCGCGCGGTGCCGGGCCGGGGCAGGGTGCCGGCGCGGGACGGGGCGTCACCCGGAGGGGCTTCGAGCGGACTGATCCGGACGGAGAGCAGGAGCGGCAGGGAGAGCGCGAAGAGCAGCCCGGCGACGGCGAAGGCGGCGGCCGGGCCGCCCAGGCCCATGGCCAGGCCGCCGAGCGGCGGTCCGGCGATCTGGCCGAGGCGCACCGCCAGCGAGCGCAGGCCGGTGACCCGGGCCAGCTGGTCGGGGCTGGTGATCCGGGGCGGGAGGGCACCGACGGCGGGGACGAACAGGGCGTCCACGGCGCCGAAGACGAGCGCCACCGCGACCAGCAGCCAGAGCGCGGGCGTGGTCAGCGCGATGGCGGCGGCCACCGAGAGGATGAGCAGACAGCGCACGGCGTCGCTGCCCAGCACCACCCGGCGGGGGTCGAGCCGGTCGGCCAGGACGCCGCCGCCGAGCATGAGCAGGGCGCGTGGGGCGGCGCCGGCGGCCATGACCAGGCCGACCTCGGCGGGGCCGGCGGACCGCTGGGCGGACCAGCCGAGGGCGGCGAAGTACACGCTGTCGCCGATCAGCGAGGCGGTGTAGGCGGTGAGCCAGCGCAGCACGTTGCCGTCGCGGTGGGCGGGCGGCGCGGCGGCCCGGCGGGAGAGGGGCGGTTCCGTGAGGACCATGGGGGACTCCGGAGGTCGGGACACGGCGGCGCCGGCGGCCGGGGACCGGCCTGCGCCGGTGCTCGGGGCCGGCCCGTGCCGGCGTCAGGGGCGGAAGGGGAACCCGTACAGGTGGACGGACACGTGCTCGCGGCCCGCGGTGTCCCCGGCGGCCTTGGCGGCGTTGCCGCGCTCCCGCCAGCGTCGGGCGAGGGCCTGCAACTCCTCTCCCAGCTCGGCGAGTTCGGCGGGCTTGAGGTCGAGCAGCCATTCGGAGCTGAAGGCCGCGTCGGTCCACTCCCCGCCCCAGGCGGCGGTCTGGTCGAGGTAGGCGCGGTACTGGGCGACCCGGGAGTCGACCAGGCCCCTGGTCACGGTGCTGACGGCGGCCGCGCCCTCGGGCGTGCCGGCGAGGTCGGACGCGCGGAAGCCCCAGCCCTCCTCGGAGGCGACCTGCCACCACCGCTCCCGCCCGTCGCTGCTCCGGCCGCTCGCAGCGGTGACGAAGCCCTGCTCGGCGAGCTTGCGCAGGTGGTAGCTGACCAGCGACGGAGCCTGGTCGACCTGCTCGGCGAGCTGCGAGGCGGTCGCGCTCCCGGCGGCGAAGAGCAGGCGGTAGAGCTGCATCCGCAGCGGGTTGGTGAACGCCTTCAGGCGGGACAGGTCGGTGATCCGGTCGGGCCGGGGCTTCTCGGGCATGCGTCGACGATAGATCTGAAGGAAAAATTGCGCAATAAAAATTTCAGATCTTCATGTCGGATCGTCAGGACGCCTGCGGCTGTCAGTGAGAGGCGTCAACGGTCCTGTACCCGCCTGCCATTGTCGAAGCCGGTTTCGACGGGCGAGCCCCGATCGGGTCAGGAGTCCTGGACGAGCAGCCTGCCCTGGGCGCCGTCCTCGGACACGAAGGCGAACAACCTCGGCGACGAGCCGAGGTTGAGGTGGAAAGGCACCCAGTTCGAGTCCAGCTGCAGCAGCAGCCGCCAAGGGCCGCCCTCCGGCCACTCGTCGCCCTGGAAGAACAGCGGTGTTCCGCCGATCTTGTCGCCGTCCATCAGCTCGATGCAGCGGTCCCGGTCGGCGGAGGGCAGGGAGTCGAGTTCCTCGTCCGTCATGGAATCGGGCTCGTCGGCGGGGCGGAGGTCGACGGTGAACTCCACCTCCGACCCGTCGACTCCGTACAGCCCGGGGCCGGTCCGCAGTGGGCGCACCGGGCCGGCATAGCCGCCGCCCGGCTGCACGATCACCGCGTTCTCGCCGCCGTCGGGGTCGATGATGTCGGGGTCGAAGAAGTGCTCCTCGTGATCGGCGTGGGTGACGAACACGTAGGCGACCTTTCCGTCGCCGGCCGCTCCGATCACCGGGCCCAGCTCGATCTGACCGACGAACCGCATCGGCCGGTCCCATGCCGCGCTGATCGGCCACTGCGGGCCGGCCAGCCACACGGGCTGGCCGCCGAACTTGGTGGTCGGCGTGGAGATCGGCCGGTCGGTCGCGGAGAAGCCCTTGATGCGCTGTTTTCTCACCATGCCGGGCATCATGCCAAGTGACAGCGACATCACTGCCGCAGGTTGCCTGGACCGCCGCCGCGGGGCCGTCGCCCGGGTCCCGGTGCTCACCGGCCGGGTGCCCGGCGGCCTGGTCCAGGCCCTGCTGAGCATCAACCGCGAGCCCGTCAGGTGAACGGGGCCGCGGTCATCGGGGCCCCGGACTCCTTCGCCGTCTCGACCATGCCCCGGCGTCGTCCCGCAGAGGCGAGTCCGAGGACAGGCCCTACGCCAGGCGCGCCGCGGCCAGGGACAGGGCGCGGTCGAGTGCCGTGTCGGCGTCGCAGGGGACGTCGGGCTGGACGCCGACGCCCTCCCAGTTGGTGCCCGAGACCGGGTTGACCGCGCGGGCGAAGGGCACGCTGAGCTCCAGGTGCGGGTGCACCGTAAAGCCCTCGCGCGGGTGGGCGCCGCCGCGGGTGACCTCCCCGACGACCTCGGCGCGGCCGAGCTGCTGCAGGTCGTAGGCGAGTTCCTCGCCCCCGGAGAAGGTGTCCGCGCTCGTCAGCACGTAGATCGGCTTGGTGCCGCCGAAGCGGGCGCCGGGGACGAACGGGGGCGTCCAGGACTGCGCGCCCACCTCGTCCTTCCGCGAGAACATGGTGTTCAGGTGGGTGCGGCCGTCGAGCAGGTAGGCGCAGACGAAGGCGACCGTGTTCGGGTCGCCGCCGGTGTTGCGGCGCAGGTCCAGGATGAGGCCGCGGGCGGGGGCCACCAGGGAGAGCGCCGCGGTCAGCGGCGGTGCCGCCCAGTCCAGCGGGAACAGCTTGGGGCCGATCTCCAGGACCGCGACGCCGTGGTCGAGGAGTTCCACGCGGGGAACGCCGTTCAGGAAGGTGTCGAACTCCCTGCGCACCATGGCGAGTACCGCCGCGCCCGGCTCCGGCGGCACCGGCACGGCGTGGTACTTGAGGCCCAGGTGCAGGTCGCCGTTGACGGACCGCAGGTCCGCGGTGACCGCTTCGGACAGCTCCTCGGCGGATTCGGTCCGGTAGGCGCCCTCGGCGCTCCGGCGCCTCAGCAGGTCCGCCAGCTGCCCGGCGACGTCGGGGAAGACGTAGTTCTCACGGACCAGGTCGGCTATCGACTCGACGAGGGTGACGGTGTCCAGGGCGGACGGCGTTGTGGTGGAGGTCATGGAGAGGCAGTAGACCAGCGACTTGCCAAAGCGTCAACCGTACTTAACGCTTGATCAGATGAGTCACCGACCGGACGAGACCGTCCAGCAGATCAGCGCGCCGCTGCAGCACGCCGCGCTCGCCCACCCCCTGCGCCAACGCCTGCTCTTCGCCCTGAGCAGCCGTCCGTCGACGATCAGCCGGCTCGCCGCGCAGCTCGGGGCGAACAAGGGCAGCGTCTCGCACCACCTCAGGGTGCTGGGCGAGGCGGGGCTGGTCCAGGACGCGGGAACGCGACGGGTGCGCGGCGGCACCGAGAAGTACTACCGGCGGACCGCCGATCGCTTCTTCGTTGCCGAACCGCAGGTCGAGGGGACGGCCGCGCTGTTCGGCGCCGTCGCCCAGGAGTTGGACCGCTCGCCCGTCGACCACCTCCTGGCACTGCGCCACCTCCGACTCAGCCCGGCCAAGGCGGCGCGGCTCGTCGAGGCGCTGGCCGGACTGGTCGACGAGACAGAGGAGGACGCGGAGGGCGAGCCGGTGTACGGCCTGCTGGTGACGCTCTACCAGCAGGCCGGGGCGTAGGGGCGGCCTGCTCCGCCAGGAGGGGCGAGGGGGCCGGGGGCCGTCAGCGCAGGGTGACCTCGCGGGGGCCGTTGAAGGGGGCCAGGGACAGGACGGTCTTCGGGGTGCGCAGCGCGTCGTGCTCGGAGAAGAGCCGGCGGACGGCGGGGAGGTCGACCGGGCCGACGGTCAGGTGGGCGACCTCGTCGTACGGGGCGTGGGGGGTGTTGGTGGAGCCGGTGCCCCAGGTGTCCCAGAGGAGGGTCTCGACCTTGTTCAGGGCCGCGAGGTCGAGCCGGGTGGAGTGGGCGACGAACCACTCGCCGTTGAGCGGGCCCTCCTCGGGCGGGTGGACGCCGAAGGAGCCGGCGGTGGACCGGTCGGCGCGGATCGTGCGCCAGGCCCGGCCGGCGACCAGGAAGCGGTCGCGCGGGACGTCCATCGGGTCGAAGTCCACCCGCCAGGCGGCGGCGACCTTCGGGTCGGCCAGCTGCGGGTCGGCGAGCAGCCAGCCGCGCCGGTCGTCCCAGTACTCGGTGGCCACGTGGTCGCAGTGGAAGCCGTCCGGGCCGAGGTAGCCGGCGAAGCCGCAGCGCAACCGGGCCGGCACGCCGACGTGGCGGAGGAAGGAGCAGAGCAGCAGCGCCAGGTCCCGGCAGACGCCGACGAAGCGGTCGGCGGGCGCGCGCGGGTGGTTGAGCGGGGCCGGGTCGCGGTCGGTGATCAGGTGCAGGATGTCGTCGAGGTAGCGGGTCTCGGCGTCGTGGTGGAGCCGGTTCGCCGGAATGGGGTGGTGGAACAGCCAGCCTTCGAGGCGGTGGATGATCAGGTCGCGGGCGATCCGGGCGAGGCGGCTCGGATCCTTGGGGAGGTCGGCGTAGCGGGGGAGGTGGGCGCCGGGGTCGGAGAAGGTGCTCTGCCCGAGGTAGAAGGCGGGGAAGTCGGCGGAGGGCACGGGGAACTCCCATGGGGCTTCGGCCGCATGATCGATGACTGGGCCGCTGGTCCTCACCGTGGCAAATTTCGGGGGCGATTGTCCAGAAGAGACCGATGGGCAGGGGTGGTTCGGCCCATCGGGGTGGTCGGGTCGGTCCAGCAGGTGGGGGTGGTCCAGGCGGGAGGGGTGGTCCAGGCGGGAGGGGTGGTTCAGCGGGTCGGGGTGGGAGCGCCGCCGCCGTCGACGTGCTCGACCCGGACGCCGGGCAGGGCCCGGGACCAGGCCTTGGCGAGCGGGGCGAGCCGGGTGGCGGAGAGCGGGTCGGGGCCGAGGCCGATCGGGAGGTGGAAGCGGCCGTCGGCGGTCCGGTACGGGTGGGGCCAGGCGTGCAGCCGGGTGGCCCCGGCCTCCTCCAGGGCGGCCAGCAGGGCGCGGACGCGGCCCCGGGCGAGGCCGAGCGACTCCTCGTCGGCGCTGACCACGGCCCAGGCGGCGTGCCGGCGGTGCAGCGGGGGAGCGGCGAGCAGGGCGGGCCACGGGGGTTCGGCGGCACCGGGCGTCTGGGGTGCCTCGGGCGCGTTGGGAGCCTTGGAGGAGCCGGCGGCCTCGGTGGCCTCGGTGGTGAGTTCCCAGGCGCGGTAGAGCTCCTCGGTGAGCAGGTCGCGGGTGTCGGCGCTGACCTGGGTGGTGCAGCTGCGGACCGGGGCGGAGGGGGTGAGGACGGTGAGCGGGCCGGAGGCGGGCGGCGTCGGACCACCGGTGAGGGCGACGGGCCGGCGCCAGTCCCAGCCCGCCCAGGTCTCGGTGAAGCGCTGGAAGAGGTCGCCCTCGGGGCCGTCGGGCGCCTCCAGGACCGTCCGGGCGGCCAGCACCGACCAGGCGAGCGAGGGCAGTTGGCCGAAGGTTGCCGAGTCCAGGCCGCGCGCCCGCGCCCAGGCCTTGACCTGGCGGGCCAGCCGGACGAAGCGGGCGTGGCGGTCGCCGAGCGCCGCCAGGACCGCCTCGGCGTCCGTGACGGCGCTCAGCGCGACGGCCTCCGCCTCGCCCAACTCCGCACGGTGGTCTACGGCTTGGGTCGGATCGAGGGCGCCGGTGAAGACCACCATGAGGTCGACCGACAGGCCGTCGACGGCCAGCCGGAGCCCCGGCACCCGGGCACCGCGGACCTCGCGCAGCCGCCGGGCCTCCGGCAGCGCGGCCGCCACCCGGGCACGGACGGCGGGCAGATCGGCGGCGCCGGGCAGCGCCACCACCAGGTCCAGGTCGCCTCCGTCCAACTGGCAGCCGAGCCGCCGGGAGCCGACGGTGTGCACCACGCCCTCGGGCAGGGCCGCCGCGATCCGGCTGGCCAACTCCGTTGCTGCTGAAGCGCGTTCGGGCGGCTCCGGGGCCGGTGAGGCGAGCGGCTGCTCGGGCACCGGCCGCACCTCGCCGGTCCCCAGCGAGACCACGGCGCGCGGCCGCATCGGCTCGGTGCCCCGGCGGGAGAGCACTGCCAGCTCGCCGACCCGGGCCGAGGCCCCGGTCAGCCGGGCCG
>NZ_LFVW01000263.1:0-3171 GCF_001182915.1 Kitasatospora sp. MY 5-36 | reverse complement strand
GTTCGACGCCGCGTAGGCGGCGGCCCGCGCACCCGCGTTGGCCGCACGAGCTGCCGCCATCGCCGTCTGCGCCGCCGCACCCGCGCGCTCGGCCGCCGTCGCGGCCTTGTTCGCCGCCTCCGTCGCCTTGGCCGCGTCATTGCCGGCCTTCTGCGTCTCCGACGCGGCCAGCGCAGCGGCCTCCATGGCCTTCTGCGCCTCGTAGACCGCCTTGTCCTTGGCCTCGATCGCCGCCGCAGTCTCCTGCGCCGCCTGCGCGCCCGCGTCCTTCGCCTGCTGCACCAGCTGCGCGATGCTCGCACGCTCCTGGTCACGGCTCTGCGCGATGTACTGGCCGACCGCCAGGAAGTCGCGCACGTCCTCGATCGACCCGTTCAGCGCCGCACGCGCCGCCGCCTGGGTGTTCGTGCCGCCGTTGCTGAGGATCTGCACCAGCTTGAGCCGGTCGTCGGAATCCTTCGCCGGGAACTGGCCCTCGGTCAGGAACCGCTGCAGATCATCACTGTTGTTGCTGCGCAGCGCCGCGTCACCGGCAGCCTGCAGGTTGCTGCCCGCGCCCATCGCGGGGTCGGTGAGCCGGGTGATCATCAGCCGCCGGTCGGCGTCGAGAGCCGCCTGCCAACCGCCCTGCAGGAAGGCGCGCAACTCGTCGGGAGTTCCATCGATCGCCTTGTCCGCGGCCTCGCGGACCTTCGGCCCGCCCACGCTGGAGATCTGTGTGGCGGCGAGCAGGTCGTCCAGGCGCTGGGTGCCGGCGAGGTCGTTGTCGACGAACCGCTTCACGTCCTGGTCGGAACCGGCGAGCGCGGCCTCGGCGAGCTCGTGGACGCGAGGGCCGCCGTTGAGCCACGCGGTCAACGCGCGCTCACGGGGGGTCGGTTGGACCGGCCCGCCGGTCGGCTCGGCAGCGACGGCGCTCTGGATGCCGGATCCCACCAGACCGGCCGTCAGGGCGAGCGGCAGCAGGCTCAGGGAGAGCCTGCCCAGTAGCGGCGGCCTTCCCCTCCCTTGCCGTCGCGAGCGGGATATCGATTGGCGCACCGGAAAACCTCCACTGTCGACATCGGCCGAATCCAGGCCGCAGCGGAGCCTACGTCAAATGATGTCACGACAGAACGCTTACGAAGTCAAGAAGTTGAGAGTTGAGACACGTGCAATAAACCCTCTCAGTGGGCCCATATTTCGGCAAAGCGAGCGCATCGCCAGGAAGTGCCCAAGCTATTCGAAACTGTGACAGAGCGCCTGCTCGGGAGGGGTCTCCGGAAGAAAGACCTGGCGTGTCGTCAGTTTCATCTGGTTCGATGGGGCCGCATTCCGTCCTTGATCACGAAGGCGCCGGGTGGTTGATTCCGTGCATCCCCATCACCCATGACGCGCCATCACGACATGTTGGTTCGCCCGCTATCAAGGGTGGTTCGCACCAATCCGTGGATCTGCCCGTCAGGGCAACACCAGATGAACGAAGAGGAATAGTCATGGCAAAGCGCATGTCCCGCTTGCTCGTTGGCGGTGCGGTCGCCGTGGCCGCCACGCTCGGCGCCACCGCACTGGCCTCCGCCGACGGCACTCCGGCGGACAACTCGGCCGCGCCGGTGGCGATCGAGGACTTCAACTACCCCGGCCCGGCGCCGTACCCCAACGTCAAGCTGCTGCGCGGCGACGGCCACATCGTGCTGTCCGACTGCGCCGTCGACAGCCAGATCAGCGTGTTCAGCTTCGACCTGCCCAACGCCGGCGGCAACCAGATCTGCTTCCGCGCCACCAGCACCACCGGCTACCTCGCCCTGGAGGTGCCCAACGTGTTCCGCATCCGCACCGACGCCTACTCGCTCAACGCCAAGCTCACCAGCGTCGACGGCGCGCAGAGCGTCGACATCGCCAAGGGCACCGCCCTCCCCGTCGGGATCGGCAGCGGCTCCGGCAACGGCAAGCCGGCCGCCCTGCTCGAACTGCGCGTCACCGGCTGACCAGCACCGGCCCGTACCGCTCCCCGCTCACCTTCCCGATGGAGTCCCAGGTGACCCACACCCCCCTTCGCACGGCCGGAAGGACCGGCCGCGCCACCGCAGGCCGGTGGCTGGCCGCCGCCGCCGTGACCGCCACGGCCCTCGCCGGCGCCACCACACTCGCCGCAGCCGACACCACCCCCGCCGACAACTCCGCCGCACCGCCCGCGGTCGAGGACTTCGCCTACCCGGGCGCCGCCGCGATCACCAAGGTGAAGCTGCTGCGCGGCGACGGCCACATCCTGCTCGGCGAATGCTCCAAGCCCAACCAGATCCAGGTCTGGACCATGGCCCCGGGCAACCCGGACAACCAGATCTGCTTCACCGTCTCCGGCACCACCGGGTCGCTCACCCTCGAGCTGCCCCAGGTCTTCGCCATCCAGACCTCCGGCGGCCGCGCGGTCCGGGCCGGCCTCACCGACGGCACCACCCAGCAGACCCTCGAGGTCCCCAAGGACGGCTTCAAGTCGGTCGGCAAGGGCAGCAACGGCAACGCGACCAGCCTCCTCGAACTGACCGTCACCGGCTGACAGCCACCCGCGCATCCACCTCCCACCTCTCACCTCCGGGAATCCCCCTATGCCTCGCAACTCCTCGACCCGCAACCTGCGGGCGGGTGTGCTGGTCGCGGCCGCCGCCGCCGGCACGCTGAGCACCGTCTCTCCGGCGGGCGCCGTGGTCGGCGACGCGGCCGCCAACGACACCTACACCGCCACCACCCGTCTGGTGGTCGGTGACAACCTGCGGGCCTGCACCGGCGCGCTGGTGGACCGCTACTGGGTGCTCACCGCGGCCTCCTGCTTCTCCGACGACCCGGCTCAGCCGCAGGCCCTGGCCGCCGGTGCGCCGAAGTGGAAGACGACCGTGACGGTCGGCGGCCAGTCGGCCGAGGTGGCCGAGCTGGTGCCGCGTCAGGACCGTGACCTCGTCATGGCCCGTCTCGCCACGCCCGTGGACGGCATAGCCCCGCTGCCGCTGGCGACCGCTGCCCCGACGGCCGGGCAGAGCCTGCGCGTTCCCGGTTTCGGCCGGACCAAGGACGAGTGGGTGCCGTCCAAGCTCCACACCGGCGTGTTCACCCTCGACACGGTGAGCGCGACGGGCATTGGCACCACCGGCACCGGCGGCGCCGCGATCTGCAAGGGCGACACCGGCGCCCCCGCCA
>NZ_LFVW01000262.1:0-11817 GCF_001182915.1 Kitasatospora sp. MY 5-36 | reverse complement strand
TTCTCCGACGACCCGGCGCAGCCGCAGGCCCTGGCCGCCGGCAAGCCGAAGTGGAAGACCACCGCGACCATCGGCCGCACCGATCTGACGACCGGTGCCGGAAAGACCGCCGAGATCTCCGAGCTGGTGCCGCGTGCCGACCGCGACCTGGTGATGGCGCGTCTGGCCACGCCGGTGGACGGTATAGCCCCGCTGCGGGTCGCCACCGCCGCGCCCGCCGCCGGGCAGACCCTGCGGGTGCCCGGGTACGGGCGCACCAAGGACGAGTGGGCGCCGCTGAAGCTCCACACCGGCGCGTTCACCCTCGACACCGTGAGCGCGACCGGCATCGGCACCACCGGTACCGGCGGTGCGGCGGTCTGCAAGGGCGACACCGGCGCCCCCGTGGTCCGTACGACCAACGGCAAGGCCGAGCTGCTCGCGGTCGCCTCCCGCTCCTGGCAGGGCGGCTGCCTGGGCGTGCCCGCCACCGAGACCCGCACCGGCGCCTTCAGCTCCCGGGTCGACGACATCGCCGGCTGGGTGCAGCAGACCCGCGCCAAGGCCATCGGCTGGAAGACCCAGGCCCTGGTGCGCAGCGACACCAACCTCTACGCCGCGACCCGCCTGTACGACGGTTCGTGGACCCCGTACCAGGACGTCCAGGCCGCGGCCGGGAACATCGGCGGCGTCCGCGCCGTCACCTCGGCCGGCATCGACACCAACACCCACGTCCTGGCCCTGGGCGGCGACGGGCACCTGCACCACGCCATCCGCAGCCTCGACGGCAGCTGGGGCCAGAAGTTCATCGACGTCAACGCCAACGTCGCCGACCTCGGCAACATCACCCAGATCGCCGCCACCCCGGTCGGCGCCGATCTGCACATCGTGGTCGTCGCGAACGGCACCCTGTTCCACACCGCCCGCTACGGCAACGGCCAGTGGAGCGGGTTCAAGGTGGTCACCGACAACACCGGGCCGCTCAACGGCATCACCGCCATCTCCGCCGGCGGAACCGCCTCCGGGGACCTGCACATCGCCGCCGTGTCGGGCGGGAAGGTCTACCACACCCGGCGCAACGTCAGCGGCGCCTGGTCCCTCTGGGGATCGGTCTCCGACGTCGCCGGCGCCACCGGGCCGGTGACCTCCGTCGCCGTCACCCGCCAGAACAACGACCTCGACCTCGCCACCGTCGCGAGCGACGGCCAGTACCACACCCTGCGTTACGCCTCCGGCGACTGGTCGCGGATGAACTCCCTCGTCGACGTCATCGGGAAGGTCACGGGCACCGGCATCAGCGCCGCCACCGTCGACACCGACGCCCAGTTCGCCGTCACCACCAACGACAACAAGGTCATCCTGACCGCCCGCCACCTCGATGGCACCTGGGCCGACCCCGAGTACCTCGACCTCACCGCGATCCCCGGCAACCACACCGGCACCGTGATCACCAGCTCCATCTGATCCACGGCCCGCCGGCGGGCGTCCTGGTGCGGGAGCGGACCACCGTCCCGCACCGGGGCGCCCGCGTGCCGGTGTCCGACGGACCGTCACACCTCGGTCAGCTGAGGGTGGTCGGGCAGTCCGATTTCCGGACAATCCTCCTCGGCCCGTTCACGTGCGGACTTCTTCGAGTACGGTGGCATCCCGGCAGCTCGGCGGCCGAATGCTCCGGCGGCGCCGGCACGCGGGCGGCGCCGTGACCGCTTCCGGGCGCCACCCCGCCGTCGGTGTGCGGCAGTTCGCGTCCGGGGCCGGCCGTCTCCGCCGGAGTCCGACAGGGCAGCGCCGCCAGGACGTCGTCCCGGGGCCCGGTGAACCTGCCCAAGGACGGAGCGCGATGACCGACGGACCGGACCTGCCCACGGGTACCCGCCGGGTCCCGTACACCGACCCCGGAACGCCCGACCACCGGAGCCCGCTGCGGTACCTCTGGTGGCTCGTGTCGATGCAGCGCAGGCGGGTGCTGCTCGGCGCGACCTGGGGGAGCCTGTGGATGTGCGCGCTGATGCTGCCGCCGTACCTGATGTCGCGGACGATCGACGACGGGCTGCGCGCGCGGGACACCGGGGCGCTGGTCGGCTGGGTGGCGGTGGTCCTCGCGGTCGGGGCGCTGATCGCGGTCCTCGGCATGCTGCGGCACCGCACGATGACGTTCATCCGGGCCGACGCCGCCTTCCGGACGGTCCAGGCCGTCACCCGCCATGTGAACCGGCTGGGGACGACGCTGCCGCGCCAGGTGTCGGCCGGCGAGCTGACACACCTGCAGGCCGGTGACACCGGCCGGATCGCCCAGACGCTGACCATCACCGGGCCCGGCGTCGGCGCGGTGCTCGCGTACCTCGCCGCCGCCGTCCTGCTGGTCCGGATCTCCCCCGTCCTGGCCGCGGTGGTCCTGCTCGGCGTCCCGCTGCTGGCCGTGGTCATCGGCCCGCTGATGGGGAGGCTGCACGGCGCCGAGGGCCGCTACCGCGAGGAGCAGGGGGCGCTGACCGCCCTGGCCGGCGACCTGGTGGCCGGGCTCGGGGTGCTGAACGGCATCGGCGGCAAGCCGATGTTCGCCGGGCGCTACCGGCAGCGCTCCCGGGCGCTGGTGCCGCTCGGCTACCGGGTGGCCTCGCTCACCAGCTGGGTGCAGGCGGTGGGCGCCTGTCTGCCCGTCGTCTTCCTGGCCGTGGTGACCTGGCTCGGCGCGCGGATGGCGGCGGCCGGCGACATCACGGTCGGCGAACTGGTCGCCGTCTACGGGTACGTGGCGGCCCTCCTGGCACCGGTCTCGTTCTTCGTCGAGGGCGCCGACGACCTCCCGCGCGGCCTCGTCGCCGCCCGCCGCGTCATCGACATCCTGGCGCTGCGGCCCGAGTCCTCCGGCGAGCGCACCCGCACGGCGCCGCCCGGCGGTCCGGCGGAGCTGCACGACCCGGAGTCGGGCCTGGTGCTGCGCCCCGGGCAGGTCACGGCCCTGGTCTCCGCACGGGCCGACGAGGCCCGCGCCGTGGTGGACCGGCTGGCCAGCTACACCCCGTCCGGCGCCACCTGGGGCGGTGTCGAGGTCTCCGCGTGGGAGACGGCCGCACTGCGGCGGCACGTCCTGGTGTCCGACAACGAGTCCTACGTGTTCGGCGGCACCCTGGGCTCCGCGGTGGCGGTCCACGGCGGGCGCACGGCGGCGGAGATCGGGCGCGCGCTGCACGCGGCGGCGGCCGAGGACCTCGTCGGCCTCCTGCCCGGCGGCCTGGACGCACCGCTCCAGGACCGCGGCCGCAACGTCTCGGGCGGCCAGCTCCAGCGGCTGCGGCTGGCCCGGGCCCTGCTCGCCGACCCCGAGGTGCTGCTGCTCGTCGAGCCCACCTCGGCCCTGGACGCGCTCACCGAGGCCGCCGTCGCCGCCCGGCTCGGCGCCTTCCGCGCCGGCCGCACCACCCTGGTCGTCGGCACCTCCCCGCTGGTCCTCGGCCGGGCCGACCGGGTCTGCCACCTCGTGGACGGCAGGGTCCGGGCCGCGGGCACCCACGGCGAACTCCTCGCCACCGAGCCCGCCTACGCGGCACTGGTCCTCCGCGGCGACCCCGACGCCCGCCCGGACCCCGACGCCCGCCCGGACCCCGGCGCCCGCCCCGACGCCGAAGCCCGCCCCGACGCCGACGCCCGCCCCGAGGCCGACGCCACCGCAGAGCCCCGGGAAGGAGCATCCCGATGAGCCACGACGACCCCCACCGACTCCCCGTCGCCGACCGGGCGACCGTACGGCGGGCCGTCCGGCGCCTGCTCGTCGACGACGGCCGGGCGATGTGCGGGGTCCTCCTCCTCACCTGCCTCGCCGCCCTGGCCGGGGTCGCCGCGCCGTGGTACCTCGGCCGCATCGTCACCCGGGTCGAGAACGGCGAGCTGACGGTCGGCCAGGTCGACGTGCTGGCGGCGGCGGTGCTCGGCTTCGCCCTCGCCCAGCTGCTGCTGACCCGCTTCGCGCGCTACTTCTCGCACCGGTTCGGGGAGCGCGCCCTGGCCCGGCTGCGGGAGGAGGTCGTCGACCGGACGCTGGCGCTGCCCGGCCGGTACGCGGAGCGGGTGGGCACCGGCGACCTGGTGACCCGCTCCTCCCTCGACGTGGGCACGGTGGCCGCCACCCTGCGCAACGCGGCCCCGGACGTCTTCATCGCCGCGGTCCAGGTGCTGTTCGTCCTCGGCGCCGCGTTCCTGCTCGACCCGCTGATCGGGCTGTGCGCGCTGGTGAGCCTGCCGGTCGTCTGGGCGGTGGGCCGCTGGTACCTGCGCCGGGCCCGGGACGCCTACCTCGCCGAGGGCGCCGCCTACGGCGGTGTCGCCGAGGCGCTCAACGCGACCGCCCACGGCGCCCGCACCGTCGAGGCGTTCGGGCTCGGCGCCCGCCAGGACCTCGCCGTGGACCGGGCGATCGACACCGCCTACCGGGCCGGCGTGCGCACCCTGTTCCTGCGCACCGTGCTGTTCCCCGTCACCGAGTTCGCCCACGCGCTGCCCACGGCGCTCGTCCTGCTGGTCGGCGGCCTCGGCTACCTCGACGGCGCGGTGGGCCTGGGCACGGTGGTGGCCGGCAGCCTGTACATGTGGCAGCTGGTCGACCCGCTCGACCGCGCCCTCAACTGGATGGAGCAACTGCAGCGCAGCGGCGCCTCGTTCGCCCGCATCAAGGGCGTCGGCCTGGTGTCGGAGGATCCGCCGGTGCTCGACCGGCGGCCGTCCGACGACCGGATCGAGGTCCGCGGCGTCCGGTACGCCTACCCGGGCTCGCCGGACGTGCTCAAGGGCATCGACCTGGTGGTCCGCCCGGGCGAGCGGCTCGCGGTCGTCGGCCCGTCCGGCGCCGGGAAGTCCACCCTCGGCAGGCTGCTGTCCGGGGTCGACGCCCCGGACGCGGGACACGTCCGGGTCGGCGGCGTGCCGGTCGCCGACCTGGCGGCGGCGGGCGGCCTGGGCGACCGCATCGTCCTCATCACCCAGCAGCACCACGTGTTCATGGGCACCCTCCGGGACAACATGACCATGGCGGCCCCGGACGCCGGTGACGAGGAGATCCTCGCCGCGCTCGCCCTGGTCGAGGCCGGCTGGGTGCACGACCTGCCGGGCCGGCTGGACTGCGCGCTCGGGGCCGGCGGGGTCGAACTCGACGCGGCGCAGGCCCAGCAGCTCACCCTCGCCCGGGTCCACCTGGCCGACCCCCACACCCTGATCCTCGACGAGGCGACCTCCCTGCTGGACCCGACCACGGCGCGGCAGGCCGAGCGGGCGATGGCCGCCGTGCGCTCGGACCGGACGGTCGTCTCCATCGCCCACCGGCTGCAGACCGCCCACGACGCGGACCGCGTCGCCGTCATGGAGTCCGGCCGCATCGTCGAGCTGGGCACCCATGACGAACTGGTCGCCGCCGGCGGGTCCTACGCGGCGCTGTGGCGGTCGTGGAACGGCGAGGGCTGAACTCCCCCCGGCGGTAACAGGAGGACGGTTCACGGGGGTTCCGCCGGACCGGCCCGCGTGGCACCCTGGAGGATCCGGCGGCCGGGCCCGCCGAGCAGCAGCGGGCCCCGCCTCAGGCCCCGCTGAGCAGCCATCAACCGATCGGTTGATGCCGGGCATCCACCGCCGCCCGCCCCAGGTCTGGCCGTCCAGTCGATCCGGCGGACCGGGGCCGACTGCCAGGCTGATGCCATGGCAATCATCGAGGTGGACAGCCTCGTCAAGCGCTACGGCGACAACTCCGTGCTGAACGGGGTCAGCTTCGCCGTCGAGCAGGGCGAGATCTTCGGCATCCTGGGGCCCAACGGGGCCGGCAAGACCACGACCGTCGAGTGCATCGAGGGGCTGCGCACCCCGGACGGCGGCACCATCAGCGTCTGCGGCATCGACCCGCAGCGCGACACCGGCGAGCTGCGGCAGCTGCTCGGCGCGCAGCTGCAGGAGAGCGAGCTGCCCGACAAGCTCAAGGTCGGCGAGGCGCTGGAGCTGTACAGCTCCTTCTACCGCCAGCCGGCCGACTGGCGCGAGCTGGCCGAGATCCTGAACCTCACCGGCAAGCTCGGCACCCAGTTCCGGCGGCTGTCCGGCGGGCAGAAGCAGCGGCTGTCGATCGCGCTCGCGCTGCTCGGCACCCCGAAGGTGGCGGTGCTCGACGAGCTCACCACCGGCCTCGACCCGCAGGCGCGCCGCGACGTGTGGGGCCTGATCGAGCGCATCCGCGACCGGGGCGTGACGATCCTGCTGGTCACGCACTTCATGGAGGAGGCGGAGCGGCTCTGCGACCGGCTCGCCGTGATCGACACCGGGCGGGTCATCGCGATCGACACCCCGGGCGGCCTGGTGTCGCGGGTCGACAAGGGGCAGCGGATCCGGTTCCGGCCGTCCGGGCCGCTGGACGAGACCCGGCTGACCGCGCTGGACGAGGTCACCTCCGTCGAGTGGGCCGGCCCGCAGATCGTCGTGACCGGCAGGGGGGACCTGCTGCTCGCGGTGACCACCCTGCTCGCCGGCCAGCGGATCACCGCACTCGACCTGCGGGTCGAGCAGAACTCGCTGGAGGACGCGTTCGTCGCGCTCACCGGCCGCCCCGTCGAATCCTGAGGAGTCCCACCGTGTCCCCCCTGCTCCGGCTCACCGCCACCGAGACCAAGCTGTTCCTCCGCGAGCCGATCGTCGTGTTCTTCGCGCTCGCGTTCGCCCCGATCCTGCTCGTCGTGCTCGGCCTGATCCCCTCGATGCGGGCGAACAGCCCCGAGCTCGGCAACGTGCGGCCGATCACCCTGTACCTGCCGATCGTCGTGTCGATGGGCATCGCCCTGTTCGCGCTCAGCGGCCTGTCCCAACTGTTCGCCTCGTACCGGGAGAAGGGTGTGCTGCGGCGCATGCGGACCACCCCGGTCAAGCCGGGTGTGATGCTCGGCGCGCAGCTGCTGATGGCCACCGTGCTGTCCGTGGTGACGATGCTGGTCATGCTGACCATCGGCAAGCTGGCGTTCGACGTCGACCTGCCCCGCAAGCTGCCCGCCTACCTGCTCAGCTACCTGCTGGTGGCGCTGGCGATGTTCGCGGTCGGCCTGCTCGTCGCCGCGCTCGCGCCGACCGGCCGGAGCGCCAGCGCGATGGGTTCGCTGGTCTTCTTCCCGCTGGTGTTCTTCGCCGGTCTGTGGCTGCCGCGCGCCAAGATGAACGATGTCCTGCTGACCATCAGCGACTTGACTCCGCTCGGCGCCGGCGTGCAATCATTGCAGGACACCACCGCCGGGCACTGGCCGCAGCTGATCCACCTCGCCGCCATGCTGGGGTGGACGATCGTGGCCGGCGGACTGGCCGCGCGATACTTCCGCTGGGAGTAGAGGGTTGAGCATCGAGGCCGAGCTGCGCGCCGAGTTCGATCACTGGGAGCGTACGGAGACCGCGGCCTTCAAGGCGCTCCCGTACGTCCTCCTGGCGATCAGCACCGTGATCACGCTGCTGCAGCTGGTCTGGCGGGTGCCGATGCACTTCACGCTGGTGCTCGGGCTCTCCGCCGCCGCCGCGCTCTGGATGCTCTGCTTCCGCACGCTGCGCCCGGAACGGCGGCAGAACCGCCGGCTGATGGGCGTGTACTACACCGGGCTGATGCTGCTGGCCGCCGCCCTGGTGGGCGTCGCGCCCTGGTACGGGCTCTTCACCTTCGTCGGCTACCCCCAGGCCTTCAAGTACCTGCGGGGTCGCCGGCGGTACGTCGGCGCCGCCGTCACCGCGATGATCTCGGCGGCGGCGTTCATGGGGGGCGTGGCCGGCATCAACGACGCCCACATGTGGTGGGCGTGGCTGGCCGTCGGCCTGATCTCCGCGGTGCTGGCCGGGGCGCTGTTCTACTTCGTCGAGATGGCCGACCACCGCAACGACAAGCAGAAGCAGGCCCTCGTCGAACTGCACGAGGCCAACGCCAAGCTGGAGGCCGCGCTGGCGGAGAACGCCGCCCTCCACGCCCGGCTGATGGTCCAGGCCCGCGAGGCGGGCGTCCTGGACGAACGCCAGCGGATGGCGCGGGAGATCCACGACACCCTGGCCCAGGGGCTGGCCGGCATACTGACCCAGCTCCAGGCCGCCGAGCAGACCCTGGACGAGCCCCCGACGCTGCGCCAGCACCTGGCGAACGCGACGAACCTGGCCCGCGAGAGCCTCGTCGAGGCCCGCCGGACGGTCCACGCGGTGGAGCCGGCGGTGCTCGCCGAGGCCCGGCTCCCGGACGCGATCGGCGACGTGGCCCGCCGCTGGTCGGAGATCAACCACATCGACGCGGTGCTGACCACCACCGGCGACGCCCGGCCGATGCACACCGAGGTCGAGGTGACGCTGCTGCGCACCGCGCAGGAGGCGCTGGCCAACGTGGCCAAGCATGCGCGGGCCGGCCGGGTCGGCCTGACCCTGTCGTACATGGAGGACCTGGTCACCCTCGACGTGCGGGACGACGGCGTGGGCTTCGATCCGAGCGCCAAGCGGGTCAACGGGTCCACCAGCGGCGGGTTCGGGCTCCTCGGCATGCGCCAGCGGGTGCAGCGCCTCGCCGGGCGGCTGGCCATCGAGTCGGAACCGGGGGGCGGGACGGCGATCTCGGCGGCCGTCCCCGCCATCCCCGCGGGAGGTGCGGAATGATCACCCTGCTGATCGTCGACGATCATCCGGTGGTGCGGGACGGGCTGCGGGGCATGTTCCGGGCCGATCCCCGCTTCGAGGTGCTCGGCGAGGCCGGTGACGGCGCGGAGGCCATCGCCGCCGCGGAGGAGCTGCGGCCCGACGTGGTCCTGATGGACCTGCGGATGCCGAGGACCGACGGGGTCACCGCCATCAAGGAGCTGACCAAGCGCGGTGTGCCCTCGCGGGTGCTGGTGCTCACCACGTACGACACGGACAGCGACGTGGTGCCCGCCATCGAGGCCGGCGCCACCGGCTACCTGCTGAAGGACGCGCCGCGGGAGGAGCTGTTCCGCGCGGTGGAGGCCGCCGCGCAGGGGCAGGCGGTGCTCTCCCCCTCGATCGCGACCCGGCTCATGGGCCAGGTCCGACGGCCGGCGCCCGCGCCGCTGTCGGCGCGCGAGCTGGAGATCCTCGAACTGGTCGCCCAGGGGACGACGAACCGCGAGGCCGCGCGGAAGCTCTTCATCAGCGAGGCGACGGTCAAGACCCACCTCCTGCACATGTACGCCAAGCTCGGGGTCAGCGACCGGGCGGCGGCGGTGGCCGCCGGGTTCTCGCACGGCTACCTGACGCCCTGACCTGCGCCCCTGCCGGAGTGCTCCGCGGGTGCCGCCCGGACGGTTCGACCCGTCCGGGCGGCACCCGCGGCCGCGTCACCGTCCGCCGGAGGACGCCCGCGGGGCGTCGACGGCCTCGGCCAGGTGGCCGTCCAGCAGGCCGATGACCCGCGGCATCTCCTCGGTGAGGAAGAAGTGCCCGCCGGGGAAGACCTGGAGGTCGAACCCGCCGGTGGTGTGGGCCCGCCAGTCCTCCGCCTCGGCGACCGAGGTCTTGGGGTCGCGGTCGCCCGTCAGGGAGGTGATCGGGCAGCTGACGACGGCGTCCGCGCCGGCCCGGTAGGTCTCGATGGCGCGGTAGTCGGCGCGCAGCGCCGGCATCGCGGCCGCCATCAGGTCCGGGTCGTCGAGGACGACGGACGAGGACCCGTCCAGGCGGCGGATCTCGTCGGTGATCGCGTCGTCGCCGAGCAGGTGCACCCCCTCGGTCGGGCCCAGCCCGATCGCCGGGCCGCGCCGGCCGGAGACGACCAGGCGGGCGGCGGGCCGGCCGGCGGCCTCGCAGCGGCGGGCCACCTCGAAGGCGACGACGGCGCCCATGCTGTGGCCGAACAGCACCAGGGGCAGCTCGGGCTGCCGGGCCAGCACCTCGTGGATCCGGTCGGCCAGGACGTTCAGGTCGGCGATCGGCTCCTCCCGGCGGCGGTCCTGACGGCCCGGGTACTGGACGGCCAGGACCTCGACGCGGTCGGCGGCGGCCAGCGCGTACGGCACCGGGCGGTAGAACGGGGCGGTGCCCCCCGCGTGCGGGAAGCACACCAGGCGGGCGGCGGGCGCCTCCGTCCTCCGGTAGCAGCGCAGCCAGAGGTCGTCGTCGGCGGTGGGGTCGGGTCGGGCGGACATGGTTCTCCGTTCAGTGATCACGGTCGGGGCCGAGCTCGGCCTCGATGAGGGCGAGGAGTTCGTCGTCGGTGGTGTCGGACAGCGCGTCCGCGCCGGTCCCCCGGCCGGGCCCGGCAGCGGACCCGCCGCCGGTCCGGCCGACCAGCGACTCCAGCCGGGCCAACGCCCGTTCCCGGGCCGCCGGGTCCTCGGCGGCGGCGAGCAGCGCTTCGAGGGCGTCGAGCGCGGCGGGCAACGGATCGGGGTTCAGGGCGGTGTGCAGGTGGGACGCCAGGACGGCGGGTGACGGGTGGTCGTACACCAGGCCCGGCGGGAGCGCGAGGCCGGTGGCGGACGCGAGGCGGTTGCGCAGCTCGACGGCCAGGACGGAACCGAGGCCCTGGGACTTGAAGGTGCGGGTCGGGTGCACGCCCCCGGCGCCGTCGTGGCCGAGGACCGCCGCGGCGTGGGCGCGGACCAGGTCCAGTACGGCCCGTTCGGTGCCCAGGGCCGCAGGGGCCGTGGCGGCCGGGGCCAGGGCGCCGTCGTCCGGGTCGGGACGTGCCGGGGCCTGCTGCCCGGCGGCCAGCCAGTGGCGGGTGCGCTGGAAGGCGTACGTCGGCAGGTCCACGGTGCGGCCGGCCGCCGGCAGCACCGTGCCCCAGTCGACGGGCACCCCCCGGACGTGGGCCTCGGCCAGCGAGGCCAGCAGGCGGTCCGGGCCGCCGTCCTCGCGCCGCAGGGTGCCGACGGCCGCCTCGGCGGCGATGCCGCCGACCAGCAGCGGGTGCGGGGACACCTCGACGAAGGCGCCGTGGCCGGCGGCGGTGAGCACCCCGACGGCCCGGTCGAACTCGACGGTCTCGCGCAGGCTCGCGTACCAGTACTCCGGGCCCGCCTCGGGGCCGGCCAGCCACTCCCCGGTCAGCGCGGAGACCATCGGGACCAGGGCCGGGCCCGGCTCGATCCCCTTCAGGACGGCGAGGACCTCCTCGCGCAGCTCGTCCACGTGGGCGCTGTGCGAGGCGTAGTCGACGGGGATCAGCCGGGTGCGCACCGCCTCACCGTACGCGTCCGCCAACTCCCGCAGGGCGTCGGGCTCACCGGAGACCACCGTCGCCGAGGGGCCGTTGACGGCCGCGACCGAAAGCCGCTCCCCGAACGGCGCGATCCGCTCCCGGACGGCGTCCACCGCGTCGGCGACGGAGAGCATCCCGCCGCGCCCGGCCAGCGCCGTCAGCGCCCGGCTGCGCAGCGCCACCACCTGGGCGGCGTCGTCGAGGGAGAGGATTCCCGCGACGGCGGCCGCCGCGATCTCGCCCTGGGAGTGGCCCACCACCGCGTCGGGAGCGACACCGGCCGCCTGCCACACGGCGGCCAGCGAGACCATCACCGCCCAGAGCGCCGGCTGCACGACGTCGGCGGCCTCGAAACCGTGAAGGCCCGCCAGGACATCGTCCAACTGCCAGTCCACGTACGGCGCGAGGGCCTCGGCGCACTCCGCCAGCCGCGCCGCGAACACCGGGGACGACGCGGCCAGCTCACGGCCCATCCCCACCCACTGGCCGCCCTGGCCGGGGAAGACGAACACCGTCCGCCCGGGGCCCTCGGGGCCGACCGCTCCGGTGACGACGGCGGCGGAGGGGCGGCCGGCCGCGAGGTCCGCCAGGGCGTCCAGCGGCCGCGGGCCGAGCAGGACGGCCCGGTGGTCGAGCGCCGCCCG
>NZ_LFVW01000261.1:0-14973 GCF_001182915.1 Kitasatospora sp. MY 5-36 | reverse complement strand
CGCTGGTGGCGGCGTGCGACGCGGAGCTGTGGCCGGAGGGCGCCTCGGGGCGGCCGGAGAGCTGATCGCCGGGGCGGCGGCCGGGAACGGGGAGGTGGCGGCCGTGATCGAGGGGGTGGCGGCCGTCGGCTCCGTCGGCCGCCGCGCCGGTGGCGTACGTACGACTAGTGCGGTGCACGGTGTGTCGGCCGGGCCGCGGGTGGCGGCCGCCCGTCGAATGGGCCGGGCGGCCGAGTCCACCGCCGCTGTCCCCACCCGTCCGGAGGTACCCCGATGCGCATTCCCCGCGGCCTCGCCGCTCCCGTCCTGGCCGGCTCGCTCGCCCTTGCCGGGGCGGTGGCCGCCACCCCGGCCGGCTCGGCCGAGCTGCGGCCGCTGCCCAGCCCCGCCGTCCAGTACTGCGCCGCCGTACTCGGGCACGTCCCGGGCGCCGATGCCGCTTCGCAGGCCCTCGGGCGGGCCTGCTCCTCGGACTACCGGGCCGAGCAACTCGCCCAGGCCGAACGTGACTTCGCGGCATCCGGGCCGGCAGACCAGCCCTCGCTGCCGATGGAGTAGGCCGGGCCGGGACGTTCCGTCGAACGACCCGCGCCGCTGGAGTCCGAGGCCCTGCGCGGCGCGGGCCGGTCAGTAGGACTGGAGCTCGACCAGGCGGCCGTCCGGGTCGCGCAGATGGGCGCTGCGCAGGGTGGGGCCCCACTCCGGGCGGTCGGTCGCGGGTGCGACCGGGGTGCCGCCGTGGCGCAGGCAGAGGTCGAGGGCGGCGTCCACATCGGCCACCCGCAGGACCAGAATCGCGGCGTCCTGCGCGAGAGCGGCGGGCACGGTGGGTGCGCTGGTGTGCCCGGGCGGCTCGGCGGTGGCGAGAGCGGCGGCCATCGCGGAGCGGTCGAAGAGGGCGAGCAGGGCCTGGTCGGCGAGGTCCCAGTTGGCGTACGGGCCCTCGGGCGAGCCCTTGACCAGGGTGGCACCGGTGAGCGGCGGGAGGACGGCGCGGTAGAAGCCGAAGCACTCGGCGAAGCGGGTGGCGAGCAGGCGGGGGTACAGGGCGTCCACGGGCGAACTCCTGGCAAGGGGGCGGCGGTTCCGAATCAGTGGGTCGGCACCCACTATAGGGACGGACCCTAGACTGTCGCCATGGCCTCCGAGAATCCCCAGCACGCCACCGAGAACCCCCAGTCCGCCGCCGGGCTCCCCCCGACCCTGCTGGACCTCACCACCTACCTGCTCTCCCGGGTCGGCAAGGCGGCGCGTGGCCGGTTCGCCGAGCGGCTGGCCGAACGCGGCCTGAGGCTCTGGGACATGGCGGTGCTGGCCGCGCTTGCCGACTTCGGCCCGCAGGCCCAGCGGGACCTGGTGCGGCGGCTGGCCATCGACCCGAGCGACCTGGCCAAGGTCGCCGACCAGCTCGCCGCCGCCGGGTACGTCGAGCGTGCCAGGGACCAGGCCGACCGGCGGCGGGTCTCGGTCTCCGTCACCGACGCCGGACGGGCGCTGCTCGCCGAACTCGACGCCCAGGCGCGGGCGGTGCGGGACGAGGTGCTCGCGCCGCTGGACGCGGGGGAGCGGCGGACGCTGCAGGAGCTGCTGCTGCGGGTGCACCACGGGATGGGGGAGCGGCGTGGCGGCCCGTGAACAGCCGGGCGGCTTGACCGGCTCAGGAGGTGGGCTGCCCCGGGCGGCGGGCACCGGCGAACTCGCCCGCCCAGCGCGGGACGTCGAGCACGTTCTCGACCCGGGCGACCAGGGTGCCGGTCCGCTCGGCGTGGATCATCGCGCCCTCGCCGACGTGGATCCCGACGTGGTGCAGGGGGGCGTCGGGGCGGGAGAAGAAGAGCAGGTCGCCCGGGGCGAGCGCGTCGCGCTCCACCGGGGCGCTGAGGTTGAACTGGGCGACGGTGTAGTGCCCGAGCTCGACGGTGCCGTGGCTGGCCCGGTACCAGCAGTAGAGCGACAGGCCGCTGCAGTCGAAGCCGACCGTCTTCTCGCCCATGCACACGCCGTTCAACCAGCCATTGTCCTCGTCGCAGAAGCCGAGGCTCGCGCCCAGCCGGTCGCCGCCACCCCAGGCGTACGGCACGCCGAGCTGGCTCGCGGCCACGGCGGCGACCCGGCGGCCCAGCGCTGCGGCCGGCAGCGACCCGGCCGTCTCCGGCGGGGTGTCGGACGCCGCCTGGGCCGCCGGACCGAGCGCCGGGACGAGGCCCGCCCCGAGCGCGAGTCCGAGCATGCGGCGCCGACGGACTCCGGAAGCCTGGTCGCGGCCGGACGGTTGGGGCTCCATGGCGGTGCCTCCCGGGGCTGGAGGTGGATGAGCGCCCGGGGGCGTGGTCCCCGGGCGCAGGCACCAGGATGGCGCTCCGGCGGGCCGGTCCGCCATCCCCCGCAACGGTGAATCGTGGACGCAGGAGGCCCGGAACGGAAGGGAGTTCACCGGTTAAATGGTTTGACGGTCGCTCAGGAGAGGCCAACGATGGGCGCGAACGTTCGGTCGGGACCGTCGGAGGACCACATGAGCAGCGCCGTCAAACTGATCCGCACCACGCGGCTGACCAGGGCGGTGGACTACGCCTACGCGGCGGAGGTCGACGCCCCGGTCCGCTCGCTCTGGCTGGCCGGGGCCTGCCCGCTCGACGAGGAGGGGCGGACGGTCGCCGTCGGCGACTTCGAGGCCCAGGCCCACCAGGTGATGCGGAACCTGATAACCGTGCTGGAGGAGTCCGGCGCCTCCCTCACCGACATCGCCCGGACGACCGTCTACGTGGCCTCCGCCGACCAGGCGGACCTGGTGAAGGTGTGGAACGTCTACCGCGCCTACATGGGGGAGCACGATGCCCCGAGCACGCTGCTCGGCGTCGCGGTGCTGGGGTACCACGACCAGCTGGTGGAGGTGGAGGCCGTGGCCGTCCTGCCCTCCTGAGACGTCCTCATCCGACCGGAGCCGGCGGGGCCGACGGGCCCCGACCGGGCGTCCCCGCGGAGGGGCGCCGCGGTGGCACCGGGGCGCCCGCGGGATTGTCGTAGCGGCTTGGCAGGATGCTCCCCATGCTCGTGACCCGTTCCGACCAGCGCCGTGACGACCGGCCAGCGCCTCCCGACGTCCGGGGCGACTTCGAGGTCCACCTGACGGTGGAGCCCGGAGCCGCCGAGGCGCTGGCCGCCTGGGCCGAGGGCCATGGCGTGAAGTTCACCCACATCCTGCTGGCCCGCGGTGCGGCGCCGTCGCAGCCGATGCTCACCCTGCGCGCCGACGGCACGCTGGAGGAGGTCGCCGCGGTGACGTCCCGGACGGCCGACGGGCTGGCCCGGGCCGGGTTCAGCGTCCTGCGGGCGAAGATCGAGGCCGCGCCGTGGGCAGACGGCGTCCCGGCCTCGGACGAGGACGCCGTGCCGCACGGAGCCGGCCGGTACTTCGAACACCACGTCAAGCTGCTGCTCCCGGGCCCGGTGCCCGAGGCGGAGCACGCGCGCCTCGCCACCCTCACCGAGCTGGCCGTCCGGCACGGTGCGCACCTGTCGCGCAATCCGCGCCGGGTGCGCGCGGACGGCCGGTACGAGTGGTTCGTGACCCAGCGGTGCCGCTCGGTGGGCCTGGACACCGCTGGCCGCCGGCTGGAGGCGCTGCTGCGGGACCTCGCCGCCGACGGCCGCGAGGTGGTGTCCGTGGAGCGCGAGTTCGTCGTCGTGGACAGCCACGAGGACCTGGACGCGGGATGGATCAGCGAGCACGGGCACGGCGCCCGGCCGTACGGAGACGGAGAAGGAGAGCAGGGATGACCGAGGGCAAGCCCCCGTCGCCGGTGGCGTGGGAGGAACTGCAGTGGGGACCGTGGCAGGGCGTGGTGCTGCCCAAGCGGCCGCCGTCGGAGGACGTCCGTGAGGACCGGGACCTGCCCAGGACCATCCGGCCGGTCGACGACGAGGCGGTCAGCCAGCAGCCGGTCTTCGACCCCGCCCTCGCCGGGTACGCCCGGGCCCTCCGGCCCAGCGAGCCGGCCTTCGCCGACCCGCGGCTCGCCGAACGCTGGCTCGCCGCGCGGCGCGAGGCGCTGGCCACCGTGCTCTCCGCCGTCGCCGACTCGCCGTGGGCCGATCACCTGGTGCTGCGCGGCAGCGTCCTGCTGCGCGCCTGGTACGGCGAGCAGGCACGGGAGCCGGGCGACCTCGACTTCGTGGTCCGCCCGACGGACTGGGAGCTGGCCGACGAGCGCACTGGCCGGATGTTCCGGGAGCTCGCCGCCGGCGCCGAACGGCTCTCGGGCACCGTGCGGGTGCACGCCGACCAGGCGGTCAGCGACGAGATCTGGACCTACGACCGGGTGCCCGGGCGCCGGCTCGTCCTGCCGTGGACGGCCCCGGGCGTTCCGGGCGGGTCGGTCCAGCTCGACTTCGTTTTCACCGAGCACCTGCCCGTCCCGCCGCAGCCCTACCTGCTCCCCGGCGTCACCGGCCCGCTGCTCGGCGCCACGCCCGAGCTCTCCCTCGCCTGGAAGATCCTCTGGCTCGTCTCGGACATCCACCCGCAGGGCAAGGACCTGTACGACGCGGTCCTGCTCTCGCGCACCGCCGAGGTCCCCTACGAGCTGCTCCGGGAGGTCTTCACCCAGCCCGACCCGAACTGCCTGTACTGGCCGGTCTTCCCGGAGCAGATCACCGGACTCGACGTCGACTGGGACGAATTCGCCAAGGACTACCCGCAGTTCGCCGACCACGGCGAGGAGTACCCCGCGCAGCTCCTCACCCGGCTCCACCCGACCTTCGCCGACCACGGCGAGTACGCGCTGCGCGCCCGCTGGCTCGCCCCGCTGACCGAGGAGCTGCGGCAGACGCTGGCGGACGCCGGCATGGACGAGGTCCAGCGGCGGATGTCCGGACGCCGCATGCTCCCGGACAACACCCTGGTGATCACCAGTGAACTACTCGGCGGGGACCTCGACGGCGCCCACCGCATCGTCTCCGGCCACCTCGGCAGCCAGGTGGACCGGATGACCCACCAGCTCGCGGAGGCCGCCGACCGCTACGCCGCCGAACTCTCCGACGGCCACGGGACGGGAGGCGGTTCCGACAGCTGACACTCCGCCGCCACCGCCGCCTGACACCGCGCCGAGCCGTACGACCGACCGTCAGGACAGGCCGCCCGGCCGTCGGGGCCGCCGCACGGGAAGCGGCCCCGGTACGGCCGGTGCTGCGGCACGGCCTGTCCGGCGGCGCGGCCCGCTCCGCGGTCAGTCGATGTAGCCGGCCGTGCGGTAGCCGCCGCGGGCGGTGCGGTCCACCTCGTCGGCGCCCCAGGTGTGCGGCACGGCCAGCTTCCAGCGGGCGCGCAGGACGGCGTGCTCCTCGCGGTTCCTGGTCACGTACCACTGCCCCATGCGGCACCAGGCCAGCGGCTCGTCGGCCTCCGTGGCCACCGCCCGCACCAGCTGCGCCGCGTGCCGGGCCACCTCGCCCTCCAGCGCCTCCAGGTACTGGTTCATCCGGTAGGTGGCCTGGTCGCCGTGCTGGAACATGGCGTACTCGGAGCCGCCCGCCATGTGCAGCCGGCCGTGCTCCATGGCCACCTTGCCGCTGCGCACCACCTCGCCCTCCTGGGCCGTCCCGGCGATCCCGGCGTTGAGCCGGTCCAGCAGCTTGGCCTTCTCGGGGGTGGCCTCCGGGATCTGGCCGCCGCCCGTGCCGCCCTGCGCGGAGTAGACCTCGTGCAGGTCGTAGTCCCCGGTGTAGAGGTAGCGCTTCCAGTGCGGATCGGCCTTCAGCTGGGTCAGCGCCGGGCCGCCGTCCTGTGTCCGCAGGTCGATCGGCACGTACTGCTCGCCCCCGGGGCCGGTCTGCACGATGCCCAGGTCCAGAACGGACTGGGGCGGGCGGTCGATCCGGATGCCGGCCAGGCCCTGGTCGTTCCAGTGGCCGACGAAGCCGCTCAGGTCCTGGGCCTGCAGCCAGCGCAGCACCGTCGCCGGGTCGCCCTCGGCCTGCCCGGGCCCGGTGCCGTACTTCTTGCGGACGGAGGAGGGCTTGATGGACTTCTCCAGGATGGTGTGCGGCTTGGGCTTGGCGCCCTCCGCGATGCGCCGGATCGAGTGCTCCCCGGTCTCCCGCACGGCGATGGTGTACTTGTGCTTCCGGCACACCTCGGAGATGGCGGCCCAGTGGTCCTCCCACACGATGGTCCGCAGGTCGGCAGCCCGTCCGCCGGAGGCGGCCTGCCCGTCGGGCGTGGCGGCCTCGCAGATCCTCAGCACGTTGTTCTGGTCCAGCTGCACCCGGGGCCGGCGCGGGGCGGCCTGGTCGCCCGGTGCGCGCTGGAGTCCCACGGCCGCCCGGCGGTCGTCCTGTCCGATGCCGTCTCGCTGCTCCGCGATCATGCGCGCCGTCGCCGCGTTGCCGACGGTGCGCTGCAGGGCCGCGGCGCCCCGCGCGGGCGCGTCCCCTTCGGAGCGTGCTCCGGTGCCGGGGCGCCGGGCCGGGCTCGCGTCGCGCTGAGGCTGTCCGGCCTTCTGCGGCTGTTCCCTCGAGTGCATGCTGCGACCTCCTCGGTCCCCTCCGTCCCTTTATACAAGGGGAGTTCGCCGATGCCGGAGGAAAGCTCAGACGGTGCCCTCCCGGTCCGCCGCCCCGGGCCCGGAGGGCCAACCGGTCGTGCACTCCAGGACCCGGCCGTCGGCCGTGCCGACGAGCAGGCGGCCGGCCCCGGTGGCGGTGAGCGCGGTCGGGACGACGGGGACACCGGCGACGGTCAGCCGGTGGCGCCGGCGGAGGGCGCCGGTGCGGAGGTCGAGGGCCAGGAGTTCGCCGTCGCGGTAGGCGACGTGGGCGGTGTCCGGGTCGGTGTCGAGGTCGAGGGCGACGTGGTCGGTCCGGAACACCCAGCGCGGCGTGCCGTCGGTGCCCGAGCGGCGGACGACGAAGGAGCCGCCGGGCTGCAGCCCGTGGCCGCTGTAGACGGTGCCGGCGTACACCAGGTCGCCGTCGGCGGTCTCGGCGCCCGGGCCGGGGAAGTGCGTCTCCCCGGGCTCCCAGGAGAACGGGAACAGGGGCTGGGGGGCCGCCCCGTCGGGGGAGCGCACCGAGAGCACGTACGGCTCCGTCTCCCGACGGCCCGGCGGCGGGGCCTGGTTGACGTAGTCCCGGCTCCCGCGCCGGATCCGCAGGCGGTCGTGCACGTCGAGGTACGGGACGGTGCGGTGCCGGAGCAGCAGGCCGTCGGGGAGCGTGGTGCACCCGGGCTGCTCCGGGGCGTCGTCCTGGTCGCCCTCCTCGTCGTCCTCCTCGCGGGCGAGGGTGGCCAGGACCGCGCCGTCCGGTCGTTCCTCGACGGCGAGGACGTGCCGCCGGGGCTCCCAGTCCGGGCTCAGGGCGGAGAGCGCCCGGTGGGCCTCCTCGCGTCCGTCGGCCCGCGGGGCCGGGACCCGCGGGCCGGCCAGGTCGTCGAAGGTGAGCGAACGGGGCGCGGCGGTGCGCCAGTCGGGCCGACGTACGACGGCGACGTGGCCTTCGACGTGCGCTTTCCGGTCCTTCCAGTCGTCCGGCGGTGACATCAGCACGCGCAGGGCCTGGTCGTCGAGCCAGGCCAGTCCGAGGACCCTGCGGCCGAAGTCGTGCTCGATGAGCGAGGTGGTCGTGCCCGTCTCCCAGTCGAGGAGCAGCAGCTCGCCCTCGAAGAAGTAGCCGCCGTCGTACGCGCCGGTGCCGACGGCGAGCAGGGGCGCGGTGGGGTGGAAGGCCAGCGCGTGCACCGGGAAACGCGTCCGGAGCACGGCCCGGCAGCCGAGGTCCCCCGTGCCGTACACCCCCACCGTCGCGGTCCGGGCGAACGCGCGCTCGCCCGCGACGGCGAGCAGGCCGCGCGCCTCGTCGGGCACGGCGAGGACGGGGCGGCCGACCTCGGCGAACGGGCGGTCGCCGAGGACCCGGAGGACGCGGACGGGGTGGAGCGGGGAGGTCATGCGGAGATTCTCCCAGTCGGCGGCGACGGTCCGCGGACGGGTCCAGCCGAGCGGGGCGGCGGCCGCCGCAGCGTCAACGCCGATTGACGCCTACCGTGCCCAGCGGGCCGTGTTTGCAAGGAAGTTGGACGCTCCGCCCCTACCCTTGGGCCATGAAACAGCACATCGTCACGCTGGTCCTCGCGGGCCTCCTGCTCGGCATCGTCGCGTTCGGTGCCGGCTGGTTCGCGGCGGACTCCCGGCAGACCGCTCCGGCGCCGACCTACATCACGGTCACGCCGGAGCCGGTCGCCACCGGCGCGGTCTCGCCCCCGGCCTCGGCTGCCTCGGCAGGTAGCCGGTAGCCGGTAGTGGGCGGCCGGTGTCCGGAGGCGAGGACGGCCGCTACTGCCGGACCGCCCAGAACCGGTCGGCCATGTTGTCGTACGCGACCGACGCGGACAGCGACTCCGCCGGCTCCTTCCAGAGCATCAGCCACTGGCCGTCGCCCGGGTCGTTGTCCACGATCACCTCCAGACCGCGCGCCGTGTTCACCCAGCTGCTCGCCTGGTCGCGGAACCCGTAGTCGGTGAAGTACACGGCGGCGTCCTCGTGGAAGAGGTTGAACTGGAGCCGGCGGCCGCCCCAGTTCCGGTCGGCGTAGAAGCAGTAGTAGGACGGCTCGCTGACCGGGGTGGGGCAGTGCTTCCAGTCCGGGCTCCGGACGGTGCGGCGGCGGTGGTCGCCGCTCCACGGCGGCGCCTGCGCCTGTCCGGGCAGTGGGAGCACCAGCACCGCTCCGTCCGGGAAGGTGATCTCGTTGGCGGCGGTCTGTCGGCCGCCCTTGCCCGCGGCGAGCTGGGCGTCCACCGCCTGCTGCAGCACGTCGCGGTCGCCGTCGCTCAGGGAGGTGATGATGGCTCTCTGGTCCCCGGCCTGGCTGGGCGCGGCGGCGGCCTGCGCCCCGAGGGGAGCGACCAGGAGCACGAGGGCCCCGGCGGTACGGACGAGGAGTCGGCGGACTCGAGAGTGCGTCATATGCCAAACGTAGCCGCGCACATACCGCCGGTAACCTTGCTTTCTCGATCAGACGGCGCGTACGCGGCAGCGGTGCGCCGGTGCGTACGCGCCCCCGGATCGGGCGTGCCCGCGACCCGCTACCCGTCACCCGTCACCCGTCACCCGTCACCCGCTACCCGCTACGCCTCGCCGAGCGGCCCCCGGGGAGCACGGTCGGCGGGACCCGGCACGAGGGGCGCGGTGACGCGCTGGGTCGGGGCGGTGCTGTCGTTGTCGTCGCTGTCGTCGTCGTCCGAGGTCACCGAGGCGGTGATCGATCCCGTCAGCGAGGAGGCCAGCCCGAGGAGCAGGAAGAGGACGAGCAGGCCGCGCGCGGCACCGCCCAGGACCAGCGGGCGGGTGGCCGAGACCGGGCCCGCCGGCTCGCTGCCCGGCTCGTCGCCGAACAGGCGCTTGGGGTAGGCGGACGAGATCATCGTCAGATAGGCGGTGTAGCGCACCCGGTAGCGCAGGATCGCGGCCGTCGCCTCGTACAGCGGCCGCGGCATCCGGCCGAGGACCAGCACCACCAGCCAGAGGACGAACGACACCGTCCACCACCCCGCGTACACCAGGCCCTGCACGATCGAGGCCGGGATGACCAGGATGATTCGGAACAGCACGGCCAGCCGGTTCAGCTCGCCCGGCCGCAGCTCGACCTGCACCGGGTACTCGGGCACCTCGAACCGGAACGGCGGATAGCGGTCCACGGTGAGCATCAGGTACGCGGTGACGCGGGTGTCGTACGGGACGAACACGGTGAGGTAGTCCGCCACGAAGTCGGGCAGCCGGCCGAGCACCAGCGCGCCGAACCAGCCGACGACGGTGACGAAGAACGCCACCACCGACAGCACCCACACCACCACGAACTGGGGGATCAGCAGCAGCGCGCGCAGCAGCACCGTCCAGCGGTTCTGCGGGGCGGGCGCTGGCATGTCCAGCACCGGGAGCCACTCACGGCTGACGGGGGCGGGAGGAGCCTGCCACATCCGGGCCTCCACGGTCTCGGGACGACGGGACCCGGCCGTCGGGCGGCGACCGGGTGCCCTCCGAAGATCGCAGCCCCCCGCCCGCGGCGCGCGCCACGCTGCGCCGGACGGGGCAGCCGCAGGAGTGGCGGGATGCTCCAGCGGCTGTCAGGCGAGCTTCGCGCAGAGCGGTTCGGCGGAGCCGTGCCCGAGGGTCAGCGTCTTGTAGCCGGTGGAGCTGATGTCGATGGTGTAGACGCCGTCGACGAGATAGAGGTCGCGGGGCAGGTTGCCGCCGTTCGGGCCGCCGCCGCCCGAAGCCTCCCGCTGGGCGATCCGTGTCCCAGGCCTGTCCTCGGCCTCCGGGTGGGCGACCCCCTTGCGAGGCGCCGGTCGGGGCCATGGCAGCATGGGCCGCATGACGACAAACCGAAAGGTCCATGCCGCGTAACCGGCCAGGACGGATCCGGGCCGGCCTCCCGCGCCGGCACCGTGAGCAGAGCACCAAGACCACCATCGACGGGCTGTCCCCGCGAGTGCTGTCCGAGATCGCCCGCCTCGAGTGCACCCGCAACTACCTGGAGCCGGGCACGGTCGGCTGGGCCGTGCGCATGTGGAAGGAACACGTTCACCGGTCCGCGCGCGAGCTGTGGCACCACTACGAGCACGGCGACGTGCACGAGTACTGCTGCGGCAATCCCCTGCAGGCCCGTGCCGTCCTCGACACCGTGCTTCAGGGCATGTCCCCTCGTGGTGCCCGCGAGCTCCGGAGAGTCATCGCCCACCTCGACGGTCAGCTCGATCACCTCTCACTCCCGCCACCCCCAACATGGCCGTAAAGCGCAAGCTGGGCTCGGCGTCTGACGTCTGACCGGCCGGGGCTACCGGCCCTGGCCGGTCAGACATCTGTCGCTGTCATCCAGCGGTGGGTGCCAGGTCGTGGACCAGGAAGTGGAGTTGCACCTCGTCCATGGACTCCGCCCACAGGCCGTCGGCATCGAGCACGGCTGCCGCGACGACCCGGGCCTCGGCGACGAGTTCGGGGTGGTAGTCGAAGCCCGGCCACGGCAGGACGGGGTGGTCGTTCTCCTCGCCGAACCGCCGGACCCGCTCGATATCGCCGAGGACCGCGGGCGGGAGCGACTCGTTCGCCCATGACCACAGCCAGGACCGCTGGGCGAGGCTGACGCTGCCGATCATCGTGAGTCGGCCGGTGAGGAACACCTTCCCGGCGCGCGACCAGGTGATCCGTGCGTCGTCCATCGACCAGTCGTACTGCACGTCACCCGACAGTCCGAAGCGTTCGACCATGAGGGCCTGCCGAGTGCGGGCACGTTTGCGGGCCGCGAGCACGACCTCCTCCCAGCCGGAGTGGTCATGCTTCGAGCGGTCGTTCACTTTGTCTCCTCGCACAGAACTGTCGGCACGATCCTCCCATCCGGGCTGGTGGCCCAGGGGCGCGGGCCCCGACCTGCCCGTCCTGGCCGTTCGGCGCCGCCCCGGTGGTGACCGCAGGCGGCCTTCCGGTTCGCCCGTGCCGGCCGTCGCCGGATCGCGGGCTTTCCGATGTCTTGACGAACCCATGACACTGGCGGACCATCAAGCTGGCGCGCGCCGAACCTCCTCCACCGTTCCGCCCCCCACGGACCCCCACAGGAGGACAGTCATGCGACTGCCCCGTCGAGGGAAGCCCGCCGCGGCCACCGCCGTCCTGCTGGCCCTCGCCCTCGCCACCCCGCTCACCGCCAGTGCCGCCGACACCGGCACCCCTGTCCCGTTCACCGTCGGTGCCGCCGACAACGACGGAGTGCGGCAGTACCGGCTCGACGGCCCCCGCACCGTCGCCGAGCGCACCGCCGTCGCCGCCACCGGTGCCTCCGTCGACGCCGTCCTGCCCGACGCGGTGGTGGTCACCGCCACCCCCGCCGAGGCCGCCCGGCTGCGGACGCTCGGCTGGTCGCCCGTCGCGCTGCCCGGCCCCCGCTACGGCGACGAAGGCGACGGAGGCGGCGCGGGCCTGGCCGGGCCGGAGTACGACTTCCCGCCGGCCGACTCCGGCTACCACAACTACGCCGAGGCCACCGCCGACATCGACGCCGTCGTCGCCGCGCACCCGGACATCATGAGCAAGCGCGTCATCGGCACCTCCTACGAGGGCCGGCCGATCGTCGCGGTGAAGATCAGCGACAACGTCGGCACCGACGAGGACGAGCCCGAGGTGCTGTTCACCGCCCACCAGCACGCCCGCGAGCACCTCACCGTCGAGATGGCGCTCTACCTGCTGCACGAGTTCGGCGACAAGTACGCCACCGACAGCCGCATCGCCAACGCCGTGAACAGCCGCGAGATCTGGGTGATCCCCGACCTCAACCCGGACGGCGGCGAGTACGACATCGCCACCGGCCGCTACCGCAGCTGGCGCAAGGACCGCCAGCCGAACTCCGGCAGCAACAGCGTCGGCACCGACCTCAACCGCAACTGGAACTACAAGTGGGGCTGTTGCGGCGGCTCCTCCGGCTCCACCTCCAACGAGACCTACCGGGGCAGCGCCCCGGAGTCCGCCAAGGAGACCAAGGTGGTCGCCGACTTCGTCCGCAGCCGGGTCGTCGGCGGCAAGCAGCAGATCACCGCCGCCATCGACTTCCACACCTACAGCGAACTGGTGCTCTGGCCGTTCGGCTGGACCACCGCCGAGACCGTCCCCGGCATGACCGCCGACGAGTACAACACCTTCGCCACCATCGGCCGGGACATGGCCGGCACCAACGGCTACACCCCCGAGCAGTCCAGCGAGCTCTACATCACCGACGGCGCGATCGACGACTGGCTGTGGGGCGCCCAGCGGGTCTTCGCCTACACCTTCGAGATGTACCCCGGCCCGAACGGCAGCAGCGGCTTCTACCCGCCCGACGAGGTCATCGGCCGCGAGACCGCCCGCAACCGCGAAGCGGTCCTCCGGCTGGTGGAGACGGCCGACTGCGTCTACCGCGCGATCGGCAAGCAGCAGCAGTACTGCGGCGTCTCCGCCTGAGCACCCGCCCTCGGCACGCGCGCTCCGGGTGCCACCGCCCGGCGCCGGCTGCGGGACCACCCCGCAGCCGGCGCCGGGCCGGCCATCTCCACGACGAAACAAACCAGTTGATCGACAAGCTGGTAGCTGCGTGGCGGCTCCCCTCGCGGAACAGGCTCAGCCCCAGAACTCCCGCAGGGCGGCGTTGACGGCGGCGGGCTCCTGGGTGTGCGGGTAGTAGCCGGGCACCCGCAGGAGACGGCCGTCGAGGGAGTCCGTGAGGGACTCGGCCACGGCCACGAGGGGGAGCCCCACGTGCTCGCGGTACGCGGCCGGCGCGTGCTCCCAGGTTCCGCAGATCACCAGGACCGGCAGGGCGGCGCGCCGGATCGGCTCCAGGGGGATCCGCGCCTCCCAGACGGGCCGTTCCCCCATGGAGGTGGCGACGGCACGGAGCCGGCGCGGCGTGGGCTCGGGCATGGCCATCCCCAGGCCCTCGGTGGACGCCCGCAGGTACTGCTCCGGCGTGACGTCGTCCGGGATGCCCGGGGCGCCGTCGCGCACCCGGTCGAGGAGTGCGGCGACGACCGGGTGGTGCGCGGCGGCGGTGAAGGCGGAGGGCTGGACGAGGGCGAGGGAGCGGACGAGGTCGGGTCGGCGCGCGGCGGCGATGAGCGCGGCGACGGCGCCGTTGCCGTGCCCCACGAGGTGGGCGCCGCCGAAGCCTGCGGCGGAGGCCCCGTCGCCGAGAAGCCCCTCGATGTCCCGGGCGTCGACGTCGAAGTCGCTGCGCGCGGTGTCCGGGCTGTCGCCGTAGCCCCGGCGGTCCATCAGGAGGAGCCGCCGGCTGTCCGCGAGGGGCCGTTGCCCGGCGAACCCGTACGCGGGGTCGCTGCCCCAGGTGAAGATGTTGTGGACGAAGAGGGCGGGGACGGCCGTCGGGGTCGCCGGGGCCTCCGAAGCTGTCGGGGCGCGGCCTCCGCCGACCCGGTCGCGGTCATCCCAGACGGTCACGTGCACGGCTGCCATGGGGCATCCTCCCGAAGCCGAGGAACGTCAACTCCCGTGAGCCTAGACCTCGATCCACTGCTGGCGCCTGTGCCGGAGTGCCACGGGGCATCCTGCCGTGCGGCGCGGGGAGGCGTGCGCGTGCGCTGGGACTCGGCCAACCCGCCCGGCGTCCGGTAGATTCTGCGCCCGGTTGATCGGCACACGAAGTGGCCGGGTGCCGTGGGTTCGACGCAGGGGGCGACGGGTGCGGAGCGGGGACGGGCGCGTGGGGGGTCTGCTGGAGTGCTGGCGGGCCGTTGAGTTGTTCAGTCCGCCGCCGATTCCGGAGGTGCCGCGGAAGCGTCGGGCGGGCCGGCCTCGGGCGTCGGACGCGGTCGTCGTCGATGTGACGCCGGTGGCCGGGCAGGCGGCGGTGCTGTTGCCGTGGGCGCCGGAGCACCCGGAGACGGCGGCGCGGCGGGCGCCGCGGGGGATGGTGTGGCGGCACGAGGTGTACGGCGGGGTGTACGACCTGGAGCTGCTGCGCCAGGCGATGATCGCCGTGCTGCCGGAGGGGACCGACCCCGATCCGGGGGTGCCGGACGAGGAGTTGGTGCTGTCGGGGCGGAGCGCGATGTTCGCGCTGGTCCTGGACGAGCACGGGCGGCCGGTCGAGGACACCTCGGTGGTCTCCGCGTGCGGCTGGGCGGCGGGTCGGCTCTTCGACCCAGGGCCGTCGGTGGCCGGGTGGCTGGACGGGTTCGAGGAGTTGGGGGAGGCGTTCGAGGTCGCGGTGGGGCGGCTGACCGCCACGCCGATTCCGTACGCGCCGGGGCCCTCGCCGCTGCCGAACCCGGTGACCGTGGGGGAGGAGGCCGTCCGCGGCTGGCGGCAGCTGATCGCGGAGATCCTGGGCGGCGCGGCGGTGGCGGCGGTCGGTGCGCTGTTCGGCGAGGTCGCCGGGGCGGCGGTGCGCGGGGCGACGGAGCCGCTGGTGCGGCGCGTCGCCGACTGGTCGGCG
>NZ_LFVW01000260.1:0-14976 GCF_001182915.1 Kitasatospora sp. MY 5-36 | reverse complement strand
CGGCGCCGCCCGCGCAGCCGAGCTGCTGCCCGGCGGCGCGCTCGGCGAAGCCGCGGGCGGCCTCGTCCATCCGCTTGCGGCCGGGCCCGTCCGGGAGGAGCTTCCCGTCCTTGCCGGTGAGCCTGAGCACGGCGCGGTAGCCGGTGCGCCGGCCGTCCACGGTGCACTCGAAGCCCACCGCGCCGAGGCTGTCGCCGCCGGAGAGCACGCCGCCGAACGACGCCTCGGCGGTCAGCAGCCGTCCGTCCCCGCCGTTGACCGAGCAGCGTACGGAGGCCGGGGCGTCGGGGGTCGCCGCCCGGTAGGCCGTCTCCACGAAGACCCGGGGGGCGCCGCCGAGCAGCCCGGTGACGGCCGGGTCGTCGAGCAGGCCGCGGCACTCGCCGTGCGACAGGGCGACGGCCGACGGCCGGTAGGCGGTGTGGTCGAGGTAGAGGTGCCAGCCGAGCAGGCCGCCGCCGAGCAGCAGCGCGGAACCGCCCGCGATCAGGGCCCGGGGGTGCTTCACCGGCAGAGCTCCTTCGTCTTCGCCGCCAGCGCGGCGCGGGTGACCTCTTCGATCGCCTGTCGGCCGTCCGCCCCGTCGGCGCGGGCCGCCTCCCCGGCGGTGACCCGCACCTCGACGTAGCCGCTGGGCCCGGTCACGCAGTACTGGGCCGCGGTGGCGCCGCCCGGCCAGGCCGCGGACAGCCCGGGCACGTCGAGCGGGCGGGCGTCCGGGCGGGTGGCCTCCGCGGCGGCCAGGGCGAGTTCCCCCTCGCGCCGGACGGCGGTGAGGGTGAGCACGGCGCGGCCGTCGATCCGGACGACGCAGCTCTGCTGGTCGGTGTCGCGGACGCCGGAGCTGGTCCGCTCCTCGGAGTCCTGGTCACCGGGCGGCAGCAGCCGTCCGAGCGGGGTGTCGGCGCCGGTGGGCAGGCGGCAGAGGTGGGCGGACCGGCCGGGGGGCTCGGACGGACGGTGGCCCTGCCAGTCCCGGTAGCCGACGAACCCGGCGGCGGCCACCGCCATGGCGGCCACCGCCACGACCAGCACGGCGGGCAGCAGCAGCGGGTCGTGCAGGCGCCCGGCCCAGCGGCCCGCGAGGAGCCGGGCCCAGCGGGCCGCGGGCCCGGCTCCGGACCGGCTCACGCGTCGCCCTTCGCGTTGGTGGACGAGTTGTTCGCCGTCCCGCGCGACATGCCCTGGAGCGCGCTGTCGCGGGCGCTGTTGGCGAGCCGGTCGATGTCCTGGCGGGCGATCCCGGTGCCGCTGCCGGCGTCCCGGACCGCCTGGTCGGCCCCCCGCGCGACCCGGCCCTCGGCCTCGGCGGTGTGGTTGCGGCTCTCCTGGCGCCCGTCCTCGGTGGTGTCCTTCTTGTTGGCCTCGATGACGCTGTCGGCGATCGAGTCGACGATCTGGTCCGCGATCTCGCCGCCGAGCGGGATCTTCTCGGTCACGCTGCCGATGACGGCGTTGAAGGCGTCCTTGCCGTAGCCGACGTTCTTCTCCAGCGCGTCGTTGAACTCCTTGTCGGAGGCGGCGTGTTCGTTGTGCACCTCGTCGATGCGGGCCTGGTTGAGGTAGCCGCTGACGACGCCGCCGGACTCGGCGTTGTGCTTGATGTCCGACTCCAGCCGGGCGAAGTCGGTCTGCCCGCTGTCCAGGTGGCCGCGGATGAGGGCGGTGGTGTACGCCTGGTTGGCGTTGGCCACCGCGCCGTAGGCGTCCGGGTCGCGGCCGAGGGCGTCGAGCAGCCCGGCCACGGAGGAGGCGTCGAGGGAGGCCGGGGAGCCGTTGACCGGCAGGTCGGTGCCGTGGGAGAGCGAGTTCTGCACGTCGCCGATGTACTCGGCGGTCATGTGCCCGAGGCTGCCCCGCAGGGCGGCGAGCTTGCCGTCGCCCTTGATGTCGTCCAGCGCCCCGTCGTCGCCGTGCCGGCCGAAGGTGTCCACGACCCGCTTCATCAGGTCGGCCTGCTCGGTGGTGTGCCGGTCCGGCGGGACGGGGCCCGGCTCGTCGTACGGGTGGCCGGTGGTGGCGGCCTCCAGGGCGCGGCCGAAGGCGGCCGGACCGGCCTGCTTGCTCGCGTCCCACACCTTGGAGTCCCGGGAGGTGGTGTCCGGGATCCAGTCCTTGTCGTGGGAGTAGTAGGAGAAGTAGTCCGAGGGCTTCGGCTTGCCGCCCTGGTTGACCGTGCCGTCCTGGTTGTAGGCGGTCGGCTGCTCGGTGAAGAACCTGTTGGCCGCGTCCGGGCTGTGCGCGAGCGCCTCCAGGATCGCCGTGGTGGGGCGGAAGCCGGCGCCCGCCTCGTCGCCGCCGGTCAGGTTGAAGCCCTGGATCCTGGAGCCGGGCATCGGGGCCGGCCAGTACCGGTCCTGGGTGTCGAGCTGGGTGACGTGCTCGGCGATCGGGTTGATGAAGTGGGCGTCGTAGTTCCCGTTCATCAGGATGCCGGAGAGCACCTGGTAGCCGTACGGCACGTAGTCCAGGCCGGAGGCCCGGTACGGCTTGTCCCAGACCGGCTGGGAGCCGGCCTTGCGCAGCGCGGCGGCCCACTCGTCGGACAGGTGCGGCTCGTTGGTGGTGCGGGTGGCGGTGGCCAGGCCGAGTCCGAGGTTCTTCTGGAGGTCCTGGTAGGCCTTCCAGCGCGGGTCCTTGTCGTCGCGGGGGTGCGCCGGGTCGCCGACCATGCTGTTCCAGGACTTGATCAGGCCGTCCGGGCCGAGGTCCTGGTAGAACGTGGTGGCGAACTTCGGGTCGTTGCCGTGCGAGGCCAACAGCGAGTTCAGCTCGGTCAGTTCGGGCTCGGTGATGTCCCCGCCCCGGGCCGCGAGCTGGGCGGCGCGCCGGCCGTCGGCCTCCGGGCCGCCGCCGATGGCCTTGCCGTTGAAGGACTTCTGACCGTCCGTCATGCTGTCGGCGCGCAGCGCCCAGGCGATCCGCTCGTCGGCGGCGGTGGCCTCGGCGACGGCGGAGTCGATCGCCTTGCGGGCGGCCTCCGCCTTGTCGCCCCACTCCTTCTGGTAGTCCCGGAGGGCCTCGTAGTCGTGCCGGGTGGCGTTGTCGGCCGGGGGCCAGCTCACGGTGCCGTTCTCGGTGACGGTCAGCCCGGCCGTCCGGGCGTCGGCGACCGCCTTGTCCAGCTTGGTCTTCGCGGCCTTGAACTCGGTGGACGCCTCGGTGAAGATCGAGGCGAAGGCGTTGGCCTCGGTGACGGCGGCGGTCAGCTGCTCGTTGGTGCGCTGGAGGCCGGGGCGGGCCTGGTCGGCGGCGGGGCCGCTCCAGCAGGCGGAGTCGACCTGGGCGATCACCGTGGTGTCCCAGTCGCCGTCCATCGCGTGGAGCTTCTGGGCGACGGTGGTCCAGGCGGTGGCGGCGGTGTCCAGGACGCCGAAGTCGGCGGTGCTGAGCTCGTGGAAGTCGACCATCTCGGTGGTCCTCTCAGTTGCCGAGGTCGTGCTGGACGGCCGACTCGTTCTGCCGGTAGTTGGCGGCGGTGGCGCGCAGCGCCTGGGTGGTCTGCCCGATGGTGCCGCCGAGGGCGGCGACGCACTGGTCCCAGGTGCCGGCGGCGCCCGCCGCGGCCTTGCCGGTGCTCCAATTGGCCAGCGAGGTGGACACCTTGGCGGTGGCCTCGTCGGCGCCCCGGCCCTCGGTGTTGAGGCGGGCGTGGATCTGGTCGGAGTTGTTCCCCGCGGTGGTGAGCGCGTTGGTATCGGCGCTGAAGCCGCCCCCGCCTCCGCCGCCGGACGCCGAGGCCGAGTTGAGCTGGGTGCGGGCCGCTTCCCGGGCGCGGGCCGAGCCGGTCAGGTTCCCGTCCGCGTCGTAGGCCCAAGGGTTCATCATCCGGTCGAACGCGGTCGCCCGATCAGACATGTCGATCGTCCCCCTCCGTGCCGGGGCGCTGCTCCGGCACCCCCGTTGGCAAAGAGTCAGGCAAGTGTGTAAAGAGATTCGACAAAGGGTACAGGTGGATTCCGCTTTTTCTAACCCCTAGGGGTGAGGGGCTCCGACGTCATACCGCAGCAGCAGACGGCCTCGTCATTCCAGCTCATGACCCGTACCGCACAAGGCCGTTACGTTTGGTCCCGTGTCCACAGCTGTCATCAAGACGGACGGCCTCACCAAGAGGTATCCCCGTGTCACCGCGCTCGACCAGCTCACCGTCGAGGTGCGGCCGGGTGTGGTCGGTCTGGTCGGGGCCAACGGCGCGGGCAAGTCCACTCTCATCAAGATCCTGCTCGGGCTCGCCCCGGCGACCTCCGGCCGCGGCGAGGTCCTCGGCCTGGACGTCGCCACCCAGGGCTCCGAGATCCGCGCGCAGGTCGGCTACATGCCCGAGCACGACTGCCTGCCACCGGACGTCTCCGCGACGGAGTTCGTGGTGCACATGGCGCGGATGGCGGGTCTGCCCGCCACCGCCGCCCGTGAGCGCACCGCGGACACCCTGCGGCACGTCGGCCTGTACGAGGAGCGGTACCGCCCGATGGGCGGCTACTCGACCGGCATGAAGCAGCGGGTCAAGCTCGCCCAGGCGCTGGTGCACGACCCGAAACTGGTGCTGCTGGACGAGCCGACCAACGGCCTCGACCCGGCCGGCCGGGACGAGATGCTGGCGCTGATCCGCCGGGTGCACACCGACTTCGGCATCTCGGTGCTGGTCACCACCCACCTGCTCGGCGAGCTGGAGCGGACCTGCGACCACCTGGTCGTGATCGACGGCGGCAAGCTGCTGCGCTCCTCCTCCACCGCCTCCTTCACCGAGGCGACGGCCGTGCTCGCGGTCGAGGTCGGCGACTTCCCGGAGGACCACGGCCGCGAGCCGGGTCCGGCGGTCCGCGAGCGGCTCGCCGCGGCCGGACTGTCCGTCCAGCCCGAGGGCTCGCACCTGCTGCTGGTCCGGCTGGCCGACGAGTCGACGTACGACACCATCCGCGACGCCGTCGCCGGACTCGGCCTCGGCCTGGTCCGGCTGGAGCAGCGCCGGCACCGGGTCGCCGAGCTCTTCACCGACGCCCAGGACACCGAGCAGAGCAAGGGAGGGACGAACGATGCCGCTGCCTCCTGAGACCAGGTCCGCCGACACCGGCGTCATCCACGACATCGGCTACCGCGGCTACACCGGCCCCCGGCTCGGCCGCACCTACGCCACCCGCGCGCTCTTCACCCAGAGCCTGCGCGCCGCGTACGGCCTCGGCCGCTCCGGCAAGTCCAAGGTGCTGCCGATGCTGGTGCTGGGCGTGATCACCGTGCCCGCGCTGATCTTCGTGGCGGTCTCGGTCGTGATGAAGCGCGACGAGCTGCCGGTCGAGTACGCGGGCTACCTCTCCATCTTCAGCCTGGTGATCTCGGTCTTCCTCGCCTCCCAGGCGCCGGTCCTGCTCTCCCGGGACCTGCGCTACCAGACCGTCCCGCTGTACTTCTCCCGCCCGATCACCCGCACCGACTACGTCCGGGCCAAGTTCGGCGCCATGGTCTGCGCCCAACTGCTGCTGATGGCATCCCCGTTGCTGGTGCTGTACATCGGCGCGCTGCTCGCCGGGATGGACTTCGGGCACAACACCGCGCACTTCCTGTACGGCCTGGTCGCGGCCGTGCTGTACGCCCTGGTGCCGACCTCGGTGGCCGTGGTGATCGCGGCCGCCACCCCGCGCCGCGGCTTCGGCGTGGCCGCCATCATGGGCTACCTGGCGGTCAGCGCCGCGCTGGGAGCGGCCGCGGTCGGGATCAGCAACCGCAGCACGACCGGCTCCGACGCCCCGCAGTGGATGTCGCTGATCTCGCCCACCGACCTGGTGGAGTCCCTGGTCAACGAGCTGTTCGGGCTCGGCGACGGCTTCGACCGCCGGCACGCCCCGGGCGGCCTCGGTCTGGCGGTGTTCGCGCTCGTCGCGGTGGCCATGGTGGTCGGCTCGTACCGGCTGCTGCTGCGCCGCTACCGGAACGTCTGAGAGGGCGGCATGGCCACCATCAGCATCGACAAGGTCTCCCGCTGGTTCGGGAACGTGGTCGCGGTCAACGACATCACCATGACCATCGGCCCCGGCATCACCGGCCTGCTCGGTCCCAACGGGGCGGGCAAGTCCACCCTCATCCACATGATGAGCGGCTTCCTGGCCCCCTCCAGCGGCTCCGTCACCCTGGACGGCGCGCCGATCTGGCGCAATCAGCAGGTGTACAAGCAGATCGGCCTGGTGCCCGAGCGGGAGTCGATGTACGACTACCTGACCGGCTGGGAGTTCGTCCTCGCCAACGCCGAACTGCACGGCCTGCCCCAGCCGGGCGCCGCCGCCCGCCGGGCGCTGGACCTGGTGGAGATGGACTACGCCAAGGACCGCCGCACCGGCACCTACTCCAAGGGCATGAAGCAGCGGGTCAAGATGGCCTCGGCGCTGGTCCACGACCCGTCCGTCCTGCTGCTCGACGAGCCCTTCAACGGCATGGACCCGCGCCAGCGGCTCCAGCTGATGGACCTGCTGCGCCGCTTCGGCGCCGACGGCCGGACGGTGCTGTTCTCCTCCCACATCCTGGAGGAGGTCGAGCAACTGGCCCGGCACATCGAGGTGGTGGTCGCCGGACGGCACGCCGCCTCGGGCGACTTCCGCAAGATCCGCCGGCTGATGACCGACCGCCCGCACCGCTACCTGGTCCGCTCCAGCGACGACCGCCGGCTCGCCGCCGCGCTGATCGCCGACGGCTCGACCAGCGGCATCGAGGTGGACGAGCGGGAGCGGGCGCTGCGGATCGAAGCGGTGAACTTCCAGGGCTTCACCACCCTGCTGCCCAGGGTCGCCCGGGAGGCCGGCATCCGGCTGTACACCGTCTCCCCGGCGGACGAATCGCTGGAGAGCGTCTTCTCCTACCTGGTCTCCGCGTGAGCGCCGTCGGCAGGACCACTGTCGGCGGGACCGCTGCCGCCAGGACCGTTGTTGCCCAGGAAGGGGCCGACCGACCATGAACCCCACCGTCGCCAGGCTGACCCTGCGCGGGCTGCTGGGGCGCCGCCGCGGCCTGCTGCTGCTGGTGGCCCCCGCCCTGCTGCTGGTCGTCGCGGCCGTCGCGAGCGTGTCCAGCGCCGACCCGCACGACATGGCCAACAACATCCTCGGCGCCCTCGGCCTCGGCACCCTGATCCCGATCCTCGGACTGGTGGTCGGCACCGGGGTGATCGCCAACGAGATCGACGACGGCTCGATCGTCTACCTGCTCGCCAAGCCGCTGCCCCGGTGGCGGATCGTGACCACCAAGCTGGTCGTCGCGATCGGCGTCACCTGGCTGTTCTCGGTCGTCCCGACGCTGCTGGCCGGGCTGCTGCTGGTCGGCACCCAGGACGGCGTGGCGCTCGGCTACACCGTGGCCGTGCTGGTCGCCGGGGCCGCGTACAGCGCGCTGTTCCTGCTGCTCGGCGTGGTCACCCGGCACGCGGTCGTGGCCGGTCTGGCGTACGCCCTGATCTGGGAGTCGACGGTCGGCAACTTCGTCGAGGGCGCCCGGACGCTGAGCATCCAGCAGTGGGGCCGCTCGGTGGCCGAGGCGGTCGCGGGACAGAACGCGATCAGCTCGGACGTCTCGCTCGGAGCGGCCGTGCCGCTGCTGCTGGTGGTCACCGTCGCGGCGACGGTGCTCGCCTCGGTGAAGCTGGCCGGGATGACCCTCGCCGGCGAGGAGTGAGCCCCGTACCGCACAAGCGGTGAGCCCCGGACACCTGTGAGGGTGTCCGGGGCTCACCGCTTGTGCGGGGCCGTACGGGCGCGCGGTCGGTTCAGAGGGTGCGGTTGCGGCCCGCGCCCCAGCCGGCCGCGCCGACCACCAGGACCAGCACCAGCATCAGCACCAGGGGGGTCTCCCAGCCGCCGGTCAGCTGGCGCAGCGCACCCGCGCCGACCGGGCCGGCCGCCGCGACCAGGTAGCCGATCGCCTGCGACATCCCGCCCAGCTGGGCGGCACCGGCCGCGGTGTTGGTGCGCAGCACGATGAACGCCAGGCCCAGGCCCAGCGAACCGCCCTGGGCCACACCCAGGATCGTCGCCGACACCCACGCGGCGGAGACCGGCGCGACCAGCAGCATCGCGATGCCCAGCCCGTTCAGAGCGACCATGACCACCGCCAGCGCGCGCTGGCTGGTCATCCGGCCGGCCATCAGCGGCACCAGGAAGGCGCCCGCCACCTGCACCAGGTTGGAGAAGGCGAAGACCAGACCGGCCTGGCCGCGGTCCATGCCGTGCTCGGCCAGGATCGTCGGCATCCAGGCGACCAGGGTGTAGACCAGCAGCGACGAGATGCCCATGAAGAGGCTGATCTGCCAGGCCAGCGCGGACTTCCAGATGCCCTCGATCGGCTTGGCCGGCGCGGCGGCCGCGGCCACCGCCCCCTGCCGCTCCTGGCGGGAGCGCAGCACCTGCGGCAGCCAGGCCACCGCCGCGACCAGCGCGAGCAGCGACCAGGCGCCGAGCGAGGCCCGCCAGCCGCCGCCGAGCGCGTGCTCCAGCGGGACGGAGGTGCCGGCCGCGAGCGTGGCGCCGACCAGCATGGTGGTCGAGTAGACGCCGGTCATGGTGGCCGCGCGGTCCGGGAACTCGCGCTTGACCAGGCCCGGCATCGACACGTTCAGCACCGCGATCGCCACGCCGATCACCACGCAGCCCGCGTACAGGGCCGCCACCGAGGGCAGCACCCGCAGCAGCACGCCCGCGCCCAGCACCAGCACCGCGCCGAGCACCACCCGCTCGGCGCCGAAACGGCGGGTCAGCCGGGGGGTGAGCGGGGCGCCGACGCCCTGGAACAGCACCGGGACGGTGGTGATCAGACCGCTCGCGGTGGCGGAGAGGCCGAAGGTCCGCTGGATCTCGCCGACCATCGGGGAGACCGCGGCCAGACAGGCGCGCATGTTCAGCGCGACCAGCACGATGCCGGTCAGCAGCAGCAGCGGATGGGCCAGCCGGACGCGGCCGGGGAGCGGGGCAGGAGCGGTGACAACCGGCTGCTGGGCACGGGTGACGGCCATGGGTGTGCTGTTCTTTCGTGAATGTGCGGGGGAAGCGGACGGCGGAAGGGAGGCTCGCGCCGTCCTACTTCCGGGCCGCGATGGCCGCGAGCAGCTGCTCGACGGCCGCGGTCGGGCCGGCGAGCAGCGCACGACACGCCGCCTCGGCCCGGTCCGGGTCACCGCTCTCGATCGCGTCGACCAGCGCCTCGTGGGTGGCCACGACCGCCTCGGGCATGTCGTGGTCGCCGAAGGCGGAGGTCATCGCCTCGCGGACGGAGGCACCGAAGTAGCGGTACACCTCGGCCAGCGCGGGGTTGTGCGCGGCCTCGACGACGGCGGTGTGGAACTCCAGGTCGTGCTCGACGGTGGCCTCGCGGCTCGCCCGCTCGGGGTGCGCCGCGAACACCTCGGCCTCACGGGCCAGGGCGGCGCGCATCCGCCGGACGTCCTCGGGGGTGTGCCGCAGCGCGGCCAGCCGGGCGCCCTCGGTCTCCAGCGCCGCACGGACCTCCAGGACGTCCCGGATGCCGGAGCGCTGGACGCCGCGCAGCACGGACGCCGGGTCGCTGGTGGAGCGGACGAACGTCCCCTCGCCCTGCCGGGAGACCAGCATCCCGGCGTGCACCAGCACCCGGATCGCCTCCCGCACGGTGTTCCGCCCGACGCGCAGCTGCTCGGCCAGCTCGTGCTCGGTGGGAATCCGCGACCCCACCGGCCACGCCCCACCCGCCAGCTGCTCCCGCAACTGCTCGATCGCGGTGTCGACCAGGGAACGCCGCCCGGCCGCCTGCAGACCGCCGCTCATGCCGGACCTCCCTTCCCACCGCACACGTCGAAACCAGTCGTCGGTCATCCTACAACCGCTTGCCCGGTCATCCTACAACCCACCCCTGACCAGCCCCTGAATCCCCCGATCGGCCTCACCCCACCCGCCGCCGGGGGTGCGTCTCCTCCGCAGACAGCAGTTCCCCGCGCCCCAGCAGGGGCGCGGGGAACTGCGCGGGGCGGAAGGCCGCAGCGGATGGCCCGAGCGCCGGCGGTTCTCCGGCTTCGGGCGGGGTTACGGGGTGTGCGAGCCCGGGGCACGGCGCACAAGGGCCGCGCCGGAGGCGTCAGCGCTGCGGGTAGAGGTGCTCCAGGACCGCGGCGACGCCGTCCTCGTCGTTGCTGGTGGTGACGGTGTCGGCGACGGCGAGGAGTTCCTCGTGGGCGTTGGCCATGGCGACGCCGTGGGCGGCCCAGCCGAACATCGGGACGTCGTTGGGCATGTCGCCGAAGGCGATGGTGTCGGCGGCGCGGACGCCCAGGCGGCGGGCGGCGACGGCCAGGCCGGTGGCCTTGGACAGGCCGAGCGGGAGCAGCTCGACCACGCCGGCGCCGGCCATCACCACGCCGACCAGGTCGCCGGCGGCGCGGCGGGCGGCCTCGGCGAGGGCGTCGTCGGTGAGGGCGTGGTGCTGGATGTACAGCTTGCTGAGCGGGGAGTCGTACAGCCCGCCGCGGTCGACCCGGACGACCGGCAGGTCGGAGCCGATCAGCAGCTCGTAGCCGGGGCCGGCCAGCACCTGGCCGTCGAGGCCGTCCTGGTTGGCGGCGATGGCCAGCGGGCCGGTCTCGGCCTCGATCTTCTCGATCGCGAGCGCGGCGAGCCGCCGGTCCAGGGTGAGCGAGGTGAGCAGCTTGTGCGCGCCGGCGTCGTACACCTGGGCGCCCTGGCCGCAGACCGCTATCCCGGTGTAGCCGATCTCGTCGAAGACCGGGCGGGCCCAGACCGCGGAGCGCCCGGTGACGATGATGTGCAGCGCGCCCGCGCCGGTGGCCGCGGCCAGGGCGGCGCGGGTGCGCTCGGAGACGGTCTCCCCGCTGGTGAGCAGGGTGCCGTCGAGGTCAGTGGCGACCAGCCGGTAGGGCAGGTCGCCACCGTCGGGGGAGACGGGGCTGGGGCTGGTGGTGCTCATGGGCCGTACGTCTCCCGGGAGTGTCGCAGGTGGTGCTGGGCGGGCCGGCTTACTTGACCGGCTCGAGGACGGTCCGTCCGCCGAGGTACGGCCGCAGCGCCTCGGGCACGACGACCGAGCCGTCGGCCTGCTGGTGGTTCTCCAGGATCGCCACGATGGTGCGCGGGACGGCGACCAGGGTGCCGTTCAGGGTGGCGAGCGGGCGGGTCTTGCCCTCCTCGCGCATCCGGATCGACAGCCGGCGGGCCTGGTACTCGGTGGTGTTGGAGGTCGAGGTGACCTCGCGGTACTTGCCCTGGGTGGGGATCCACGCCTCGATGTCGAACTTGCGCGCGGCCGAGGCGCCGAGGTCGCCGGAGGCGACGTCGATCACCCGGTACGGCAGCTCCAGCGCGTTGAGGAAGTCCTTCTCCCACTGGAGCAGGCGCCGGTGCTCGTTCTCCGCGTCCTCGGGAGTGGTGTAGACGAACATCTCCACCTTCTCGAACTGGTGGACGCGGATGATGCCGCGGGTGTCCTTGCCGTAGGTGCCGGCCTCGCGGCGGAAGCAGGACGAGTAGCCGGCGTAGCGCAGCGGCAGCTTGTCGGCGTCGAGGATCTCGTCCATGTGGTACGCCGCGAGCGGGACCTCGCTGGTGCCGACCAGGTACCGGTCGTCCTCGGCGAGGTGGTACACGTTCTCGGCGGCCTGGCCGAGGAAGCCGGTGCCGTCCATGGCGGCCGGGCGGACCAGGGTCGGGGTGATCATCGGGATGAAGCCGGCCGCGGTGGCCTGGGCGATCGCCATGTTGACCAGGGCGAGCTCCAGCAGCGCGCCGACGCCGGTCAGGTAGTAGGAGCGGGCACCGGCGACCTTGGCGCCGCGCTCGGTGTCGATCGCGCCGAGGATCTGGCCGAGCTCGACGTGGTCGCGGGGCTCGAAGCCCTCGGCGGCGAAGTCGCGCGGGGTGCCGATCTCCTCGAGGGTGACGAAGTCCTCCTCGCCGCCGACCGGGGCGGCCGGGTCGATGAGGTTCGCCAGGGAGCGGAGCAGGCGGTCGGCCTCCTCCTTGGCCGCTCCCTGCTCGGCGTCGGCGGCCTTGACCTCGGCGGCCAGGTCCTTGGTGCGCTGGAGCAGGGCGGCCTTCTCGTCGCCCTTGGCCTGGGCGACCTGCTTGCCGAGCACCCGCTGCTCGCTGCGCAGTTCGTCGAAGCGGCTGCCCGAGGACCGGCGCCGCTCATCGGCGGAGAGGAGGGCGTCGACCAGGTCGACGTCCTCGCCACGGACGCGCTGCGAGGCGCGCACTCGGTCAGGGTCCTCACGGAGCAGGCGAAGGTCAATCACAGGCCCAAGCGTACCGGGAGACCGTTCCTCCACCGGTACGGCTTTTCCCTGGGGATAACTCGTCCGTGCCTGTGGATAACTCCTGTGGGGAACTTCCCGCCGCCGGGTTATCCACAGGCCGGGCCCCGGGCCTGTGGATCAAAGGGGAGGATTGCCTTCCGCGTGAACGAACCAGGGAATTGAGGTTTCAAACCTCAATCAACCTTCTCGGGTGAGGGAATTGAAGCACTCGGACGGGTGATTTGCTGGCAACCGGGTGACTCTGGTCCGATTGGTCATCTCTGCGACGCAAACCGATGGTCCGACCGGGTCTGGGCAATGGCTATACCGGTTTGTCGACTCGTCCCCAGGCCTGTGGATAACTCCGGGCTGTGGACAGCGGGGAGCCCTGTGGACAGCGGTCTCCGGCCCCGACGGCCCCTGTGGACGACGGTGCGGTCACCCGCCCGGGCCGCCCGGGCCGGGCGAAAACAGTCGGAAAAGTCCGGAAGGACTCGAGGAGAAGCTCAGATGTCCCCGCGGCCGTCGAGCGCGCGGGAGAGCCAGTCCGCCGCCGAGGTGAAATCCCCGTCCGAGGTCCCCGGCCGGCGGTGGGTGGACTCCTGCCGGTCGGCGCGCGGATAGGAGCCGAGGTACCGCACCTGCGGGCAGATCCGCTTGAGCCCCATCATCGCCTCGCCGACCCGGCGCTCGGACAGGTGGCCCTCGCAGTCGATCAGGAAGCAGTAGCTGCCCATGCCCTCGCCGGTCGGGCGGGACTCGATCCGCATCAGGTTGACCCCGCGCACCGCGAACTCCTGGAGCAGTTCCAGCAGCGCGCCCGGGTGGTCGTCCGGCAGCCAGACCACCATCGAGGTCTTGTCCGCGCCGGTCGGCGAGGAGACCCGCCCCGGGCGGCCGACCAGGACGAACCGGGTGGCCGCGCTCTTCGCGTCCGCGATCTCCTTGACCAGCGGCTCCAGCCCGTAGATCGGCGCCGCGAACTCGCCCGCGAACGCGCCGTCGTAGCGGCCCTCGGCGACCAGCCGGGCGCCGTCCGCGTTGGAGGCCGCCGACTCCCAGTCCGCCTCCGGCAGGTTGGCCGCCAGCCAGCGCCGCACCTGCGGCTGGGCCACCGGGTGGCTGGTCACCGTCTTGATCCCGGACAGCTCGGTGCCCGGCCGCACCAGCAGCGCGAAGGTGATCGGCAGCAGCACCTCACGGTAGATCATCAGCGGTGTGCCGGAGGCGAGTTCGTCGTTGGTCGCGGTGACCGCGCCCTCCACCGAGTTCTCGATCGGGACGAACGCCCCGGCCGCCTCCCCGCCGCGCACCGCGTCCAGCGCCAGCGCCACCGAGGACAGCGGCACCAGCTCCCGGGTCGCCGCCTCGGGCAGGGTGTGCAGGGCCGCCTCGGTGAACGTGCCGGCCGGTCCGAGGTAGGTGTAGCGGGTGGCCGACATGACGCCTCCGTGGGGTTCCGGGGTACTGCGCGGGCAGGGTGTGCCGAAGCAGTCACCCTAACGATTCAACGGCCCCGGCGGCCAAGCGTTCCAGTGGCCGGGACCGCGGCGGTGGATCCCGGGGGTCCGCCGTCGGACCCCCGGGGAACCGTCCGGGGAACTACCCCTCCAGCAGCTGCCGGCCGAGGTAGCCGCCGGGCGGCGCGCCCGGCGGCAGCGCGTACAGGCCGCTCGCCTCGTGCCGCAGGAAGCGGGAGAGGCCGTCGCCCCGGGAGAGCTTGCGCTGCACCGGGGTGAAGCCCTTGCCCGGGTCGTTCTGGAAGGCGAGGAAGAGCAGCCCGGCGTCCGGTGAGCCGTCCGGCAGCAGCCCGTCGTGGTACGAGAAGCCGCGCCGCAGCATCGCCGCCCCGCCGTTGGCCGCCGGGGCGGCGACCCGGATGTGCGCGTCGGCGGGGATCGCCAGGGTGCCGTCCGGGCCCTGCGCGGTGAGGTCGACCGGGGAGCGCTCGCCGGCCCCGGCGGGCGCGCCGAGCGGGGCGCCGTCCGACTTGCGCCGCCCGATCACCCGCTCCTGCCGGTCCACCGGCAGCGCCTCCCAGTTGTCCAGCAGCATCCGGATCCGCCGGAACACCAGGTACGAGCCGCCGGCCAGCCAGGCCGGCTGGTCGCCACCGGCGGCGCAGAACACCTTGGCGGCGAAGCCGTCCTCGTCCGGCCGGGGGTTGTTGGTGCCGTCGATCTGGCCCATCAGGTTGCGCCCGGTCACCGGCTGGGCGGCGGCGCCGGGGGTGCGGGCGAAGCCGGCCGACTGCCAGCGCAGCGCCGCCGTACCGGCCGCCAGCCGCTGGAGCACCCGCAGGGCGTGCACCGCGACCAGGGCGTCGTCCGCGCCGATCTGGACGAACAGGTCGCCGTCGCCGCGGGCCGGGTCGAGCGCGTCGCCGGGGAAGGCGGGCAGCGGTGCGAGCCCGGGCGGGCGGCGGTCGGCCAGCCCGGCCTTGTCGAACAGCGTGGCGCCGAAGCCGACCGTGACGGTGAGCGAGCAGGGCCCGGCGTCCAGCGCGACCTGGTTGTCGAACTCCTCGGACGGCTCCCCGGCGGTCAGCCGGTCGGCCGCCTTCGTCCAGCGCTGGAGCAGGGTGCGCAGCCCGTCCCGGCCGACGCCCTCGGCCAGGTCGAAGGCGGCCAGCTGGACCCTGGCCTGCGGCGGGTCGGTGATCCCGGCCTGGTGCTCGCCGCGGAACGGCACCCGGGCCGCGCCCAGCGCGCCGCCCGGGCCGGCCG
>NZ_LFVW01000259.1:0-15022 GCF_001182915.1 Kitasatospora sp. MY 5-36 | reverse complement strand
AGGGCTTGGCGCGGGAGCGGGTGCCGGAGCCGGTCCCGGCCTGCGGTCGGGCGCCGGTTCGGGGGCGGGATCCGGTCCAGGCTCGGGTTCCGGTCCGGGGGCGGCCCCGGGGCAGTCCCGGTGGGCCGGGGGACGGGCGGAGCTGCGGCGCGACCTGCGGCACCTGTGCGCGGGGGTGGCGGGCGCGGTCGAGCCGGGGGAGCTGGCCCTGGACCTCGAACTCGCCGAGAAGACCGCCTTCCGGACCCTCGGCTGCCTGCTGTACGGCATGGGACGTGCGGCGGACGGCGTCTTCTGGTGGCGGATAGCCGCCCAGTACGGGGACCAGCTGGCCGTGCACTGTCTGGCCGTGCACTACACCGCCGAGGGCGAACGGTGCGACGCGGCCCGCTGGGCCGCCCAGGCCCAGGACCTCAGCGCCCCGGGCCGCCTGCCGGAGCTGGCGCCCGACGTCCGGCCGGGCGGGGCGGCGGAGCTGGCGCGGGTGCTGGCGGAGCGCTACGACGGCGAGATCCTGCTGACGGTACGGGAGGCGGTGGCGGCGCGGCCGACGGCCGACCCCGGGCGGTTGGGGGTCCGGGCCGTGCGGGGGCGGGGGGTGGTGCGGATCCGGTGACGGGGACGGGGTGGGTAGGAAAGCGGGCCGGCCCGAGGGGTGGGCCGGTCGGGGTCGGGTAGGCGGGGGCTCACGTGAGCCCGGAGACGGCGTCGCCCAGGTACTCGGCGCCGAGCAGCAGCGGGACGGTGATCATGATCGCCGCGCTGTGCGTGGCCGTCCAGGCGCGCCACTCGCCGAGGGTGCGTCGTGCCTGGGCGCTTCCCCGGAGGTGCGCCGCGAGCGGCAGCAGGGTGCCCAGCGAACCGAGCAGCACCATCAGGGCGGTGGCCACCGCCTTCTCCCCGCCGCCGGTCGGCGCGGCGGCGATGGAGGCGGCGCCGCCGACGGCCGGGACCAGGGTCTTCGGGTGGGCGATGACCAGGACCACGGCGAGACCGGCGGACCGGGCGGCGGTCAGCCGGTCGATCGAGAGCAGCCAGGCCGGTGGCGCGGTCACCCGGCCGGGTCGCGGTCGTTCGCGCCACTGCCGGGCGGCCAGCAGGACGAGTACGGTGCCGAGGGCGAGCTTCAGCCAGGACGACCAGGTCGGTGTGGTGCGGGCGGGGTTCAACGCGGTGCCCGCGGTTACGACGGCGGCCGACACCGCGGCGAGGCCGAGCAGCCAGCCGGCCGTGAAGGCGACCCCGTTGGCCCGGCCGCGCGGTGAGGCGAGGACCAGCAGGACGGCGATCAGCGGCAGCGGGCTGAGCGCGACCGCCACTGCGGAGGCCAGCATCGGGCCGATCGCTTCACCCATCCCCGGACCTGCCTTCCCGTCGCCAGGCGCCGTCCGCCATTCAGCTCCCGACGGGCGGGTGGCGCACGGCCGGTGCCGCCGTTCGAGTGAGGGCGGGGCGGAGCGTGGACGGGGAGCGGTGGCGGGTGCCGGGGCCGGGAGGCGGGGGCGGGCGGAGCGGAGGCGCGGGGGGAGCGGCCGAGGGCCGCCGCACCGCTGGGGTGCGACGGCCCTCCGCGGGCGTGAGGCGCGTCAGTCGGTGCCGGACTCGAGCGCCGCGTGGTCGAGCGCGTTCGGGTCCTCCTCGTCACCGTTGCCGGCGGCGATGGGAGCCGCGCCGCCCGGGGCGAGCTCGCCGATCAGGCCGCTCCACGGTGCCAGCTGGCCGTGCACCGCGTACTGCTCCAGCTTGCTGCGCGAGTCGGCGATGTCGAGGTTGCGCATGGTCAGCTGGCCGATGCGGTCGTCGGGGACGAACGCGGCGTCGACGCTGCGCTCCATCGACAGCTTCTCGGGGTGGTAGCTGAAGTTGGGGCCCTGGGTGTCGATGACCGAGTAGTCCTGGCCGCGCCGCAGCCGCAGGGTGACGCTGCCGGTGACCGGGTGGCCGATCCACCGCTGAATGCTGTCCCGGAGCATCAGCGACTGCGGGTCGAACCAGCGGCCCTCGTACAGCAGCCGGCCGAGCCGCCGTCCCTGGGTGTGGTACGTGGCGATGGTGTCCTCGTTGTGGATGGCGTTGAGCAGCCGCTCGTAGGCGATGTGCAGCAGCGCCATGCCGGGGGCCTCGTAGATGCCGCGGCTCTTGGCCTCGATGATGCGGTTCTCGATCTGGTCCGACATGCCCAGACCGTGCCGGCCACCGATGGTGTTGGCCTCGTGGACCAGGTCGACGGCGCTGGCGAACTCCTGGCCGTTGATCCGGACCGGGCGGCCGAACTCGAACTCGACGGTGACGTCCTCGGTCTGGATCTCGACCGCCGGGTCCCAGAAGGCCACGCCCATGATCGGGCTGACGATCTCCAGGGAGGCGTCCAGGTACTCCAACCGCTTGGCCTCGTGGGTGGCGCCCCAGATGTTGGCGTCGGTGGAGTAGGCCTTCTCGGCGGAGTCCCGGTACGGCAGGTCCCGCTCGGCGAGCCACTCGGACATCTCCTTGCGGCCGCCGAGCTGGTCGACGAACGCCTGGTCCAGCCACGGCTTGTAGATCCGCAGGTTGGGGTTGGCGAGCAGGCCGTAGCGGTAGAACCGCTCGATGTCGTTGCCCTTGTAGGTGGAGCCGTCGCCCCAGATGGAGACGCCGTCCTCCTGCATGGCGCGCACCAGCAGCGTGCCGGTCACGGCGCGGCCGAGCGGGGTGGTGTTGAAGTACGTCTGCCCGGCGGAGCGGATGTGGAAGGCACCGCAGGCGAGGGCGGCCAGGCCCTCCTCGACCAGCGCGGCCCGGCAGTCCACCAGCCGGGCCTGCTCGGCGCCGTACGCGCGGCCCCGGGCCGGGACGTCGGCGAGGTTCGGCTCGTCGTACTGGCCGATGTCGGCCGTGTAGGCGTAGGGGAAGGCACCGTGTTCGCGCATCCACGCTACGGCGACGGAGGTGTCCAACCCACCGGAGAATGCGATGCCGATCCGTTCACCGACCGGCAGCTTGCTCAAGACCTTCGACATGGATGCACCCTTGACCCGCGTGAGCGGGCCCCTGATCTAGCGATGTGTGACGGAATTCGGCGTAATCGATCCGATGCCCGAACTCTGGCATAGATTTGCAGAGTAATGCAAGAGCATACGGAGCCCCGGGTGGCGACGAAGGTTCTCCCGGCTGCTGCGCGTCGACCGGCCCGTTGGTCAACTTGCTTGACTGGACGGGTGGTTGGGGTGGATCAGGAGGCCGTGGCGGGCGCTCGGGTGCGCATCCAGACGGTGCGGGAGGCGAGGGCGCCCAGCCCGAGGGCGACGAGGTGGCCGGCGTCGGCCAGCTGCTGGTCCAGCGCCCAGGCGCCGGCGAGGGCCAGGGCGAGCGCCGGCAGGCCGTAACGGCGCAGCGGGCGCGGGCCGAGCGCGAGGAGGCAGGCGCCGGTGGCGACCAGGCCGTAGCTGATGCCCACGTCCCGGGCGCGGGAGAGTGCGCCCGGGATGCGGGCGGTCAGCATCACCCACATGGCGCCCTCGGTGAGCAGCGTGGCGCCCAGGTGCCCGAAGACGAAGACCGCACCGGCCCGGGCCGGACCCCAGCGCCACTCGGCCAGGCCCAGGACGGCGGCGACCGCCGCGATGCCTGCCCAGGCCGGAACCCCGTCGACCACCAGGCCGCTGGTGAAGAGGGTCCACCACTTGCCCACTTCCATGTGATGGACGTTGCTGCTGTTGTGCCGGACGAACCGGGCCCGCTCGGCATGGCCCTGGCTCGCCAGCCAGGAGGCCGTCACGGTCAGCAGCAGGACGTACGCCGTGGTGAGGCGTAGGCGGACGGCGGCTCTCAGCGCCGCCTGCCGGGGAGCGGCGGTGCTGGTCGGTGTCCTCGTCGCGAGGCGATCGCTCATCGTGCCTGGTGCCCTTGCTCGGCGGTTCCCGGTACCGGCCCCGCCCGGTGCGTGGAGGGGAGGCTGCGACCGGGACGGTCCGAGCGCCAGCGTACGCGAGCGCCGTGGAGGCCGTCGGGGCCGGTGGCGGGGCGTGTGAGGTGGGCGGATTCCCGCGGGCTGTACCGGGACGGCGGGTGGCGGGTGGCGGCGGGGTCGGGCGGGGGCGAGGGTGAGGGGGAGGAGTGTCGAGGAGGCGCCGATGGCCGGCAGCACAGCCAGGGGCGCCAAGGCGCACCGGCGGCCCTGGTGGGCGCGTGCCGTACACGCGGTGTGGGCCTATGTCCGGCGCGCGCCGGGTACCTACACTTGGCTGGCGGTCCTGCTCGTCACCACACAGGTGATCCGGCACGTCGATCCGGCGACCGCGGACCGCATCCTGGAGCGGCGTTCGACCAACCTCCACCACCTCCAGGTGTCGCCGGTGCGTGTCCTGGTCACCAGCGCCCTGTGGATCGCGGGCGGCGGCTGGCCGTTCTACTTCCTGCTGTACAACCTCTTCCACGTGCCCGCCGAACGATGGCTCGGCACGTTGCGCTGGATCTCGGTGGCGGCGCTCGCGCACGTCGGCGCCACCTACCTCAGCGAGGGCGTGCTCGGCTGGGCGATCCACCGGGGGCTGGCCTCGCCGAGGGCCCTCTACACCCTGGACTACGGCGTCAGTTACGCGCTGGCCGGCGTGGTCGCGGTCCTCACCTACCTGATCGTGCGGCCCTGGCGGTACCTGTACGCGGTGGGAGTGCTGGTGGTCTACGGGCTGGGCGTGCAGCAGAGCCGGGACTACACGAGCATCGGCCACTTCAGCGCGGCGCTGATCGGGTTCGCCTGCTACCCGCTGACCCGGGACCGCCCGGGCTCCTTCGACCCGGTCGCCTTGGTCCGTGCGGTCTGTCGGCGGGTGCGCGGGCGGTCGGGTCGTCCGACGCCGTCGGCGCGTTCGTCAGTGTTGCGGGTGTGGCGGGTGACCGGTGCCGGGGCGGCTGGTCAGGTTCCGCGCCGCTCGGGGCCGGTCGGCCCCAGGTAGGCGCTGAGCGGCCTCTCCTGGGCCAGCACCGCGCCGGCCGTGATGGCGAAGGTGACGGCGATGCAGAAGGCGATCAGCCAGGACAGCACCATCAGCACCAGGCCCAGCGAGCCGTACTGGGCCAGTGAGCGGTTCAGTGCGATCGGCATGTAGATCCGGGCGGTCAGCGACATCGCGGTGGACGCGATGGCGGTGAGCAGTGCTCCCGGCACCAGGGACAGCCAACGGATCCGTGCGCTCAGCAGCAGGCGGGCGGTCCACCACCAGACCAGGAAGGAGGCCGCGAAGGTCAGCGGCAGGCCCAGCCAGAGCCCGGCGCCGAAGCCGTTCCGCAGCACGCCTTGGAACAGCAGCACGACCACCCAGCAGGCGATCCACAGCAGCCACCGCCAGGCCGCGACCCGGGTGCCGGACTTCGGCAGCTGCCAGGCGTGTTCGCAGACCCGGGCGACCGCCCGGCTGCAGCTCGTGCCGGACAGCAGTGCCATCAGCAGGCCGATGATCCCCGTGGTCTGCCGCAGGTCGCCGGGGCTGTACAGCGCCTGGCGCAGTTGCTCGGCGGAGGCGCCGGAGATGCCGAACAGCGAGCGCAGTGAGGAGTTCATCTGGTTCCGCACGCCCTCGGGGGCGAAGGCGGCCACGGCGAACAGGAGGGGGATGGAGGTCAGGAACAGCTGGGAGGCCATCCGGGTGGCGGAGTCCAGTAGGCCGGGGGAGAAGAGGCGGGCGGTCAGCTCGGTGATCACCGGGAAGCGCCGCTCGGCCTCACTCCGTGCCCGCACGACCCGCATGCGGGCCAGGAGCAGCTGTTCCTTCCGGCGGCCGCGGGTGCCCCTCGGCAATCTCATCCCTCGGTCCTCCCGCATCCGGGCGGCGGTCCGCACCAGTCAAGGCGAGGCGGTGGCGGGTCGCCACCGGAGCGAGCCGTCCGGAGCGGCCGCGAGCCGGGGCGGCCGCTCCATCGGCGTGGCCGTTCTTCGTGTTCGGGCGGGTCCAGCCTGGGATGGCCATCCGACACCTGCCGCTGCTGCCCGGCCTGTTCCGTACGAGCGGGCCGGGCAGCGGCGCCGTGTCCGACGGGTGCGGTGCAGCGCTTGACGGGTGGGCCGGGTGCGGGACGGCTACTGGCCGACCCGCTGGGACACGCAGACGATGTTGCCTTCGCTGTCCTTGAACCAGGCCGCGCGCATACCCTCGCCCTCGGCGACCCCGTTGACGGTCTGCAGACCGGGGAAGTCGTACTCCTCGAAGGTGATGCCGCGGTCGCGGAGGCCGGCCATCTCGCCGTCGAGGTCGGCGACCTTGAAACTGGCGAGAGTGTGGGCGGCCTGTCCACCGCTGGGAGTGCGGTAGACGGTGAACTGGGTGCCGCCACAGTCGCAGACGAACTCCTCCTCACCTTCCTCGGCGAGCTTGAGGCCGAGGGTGTCGGTGTAGAAGGCCTTGGCGCGGGCGAGATCGGTGGCGGGGATGACTGCTTGCAGCGGAGCGTCTCCAAGCATGGTGTTTCGCCTCCTCTCTGTCACCAGGCTAGGGACGTGCGGGCCGGGTCGCCCGGTGGGCGCAGGGCTGCTTCGGGCTGTGTGCGGCAGGTCGCCGGGAGTCATGCGGGGCCAGTCTCCAGAGCGAGGTGACCTCCGCGGCGCGGGCGGTGTGGAGGAGGGGGTCGGCCCGGTCGGGGGTGGTGGCCCTCGGGTGGCGGGGGGCGGTGTCGAGGCGCCCGGTGACGTGCAGCCCGGCTCCGGAGACGGCACCGAGCAGATCGGCGCGGGAGCGCAGGCCGAGGTGCTCGGCGAGGTCGGAGAGGACGAGCCAGCCCTCGCCGCCGGGCAGCAGGCGGTCGGCCAGGCCGTCGAGGAAGCCGCGGAGCATGCGGCTGCCCGGGTCGTAGACGCCCTCGTCGAGCGCGGAGCTCGGCCGGCCGGGCAGCCACGGGGGATTGCAGACGACCAGGGCGGCCCGGCCGCGGCCGGGAGGGTAGAGGCCGGTGCCGGCGGTCTCGATGCGGTCGGCGAGACCGAGCCGGTGGGCGTTGTCGCGGGCGCAGGCGAGGGCGCGCGGGTTGGCGTCGGTGACCAGGACCTCGTGCAGGCCGCGCCGGGCGAGGAGCGCGGCGAGGACACCCGTGCCGGTGCCGAGGTCGTAGGCGGTGGGGTGGTCATGGGCGGTCGGCGGCAGCGGCGCCCGGGCGACGAGGTCGACGTACTCGCCGCGGACGGGTGAGAAGACCCCGTAGTGCGGGTGGATGCGGGCGCCGAGGGCCGGGACCTCGACGCCCCTGGCGCGCCACTGGTGGGCGCCGATCACACCGAGGAGCTCGCGCAGGGACACGATTCTGTTGTCAAGGAGCGGTCCGTAGGCCGCCCGGCAGGCCTCGCGGACGTCGGGCGCCCGGTGGAGTCGGACGCGGTGATCGGCGCCGAGCGGTACCAGCAGCATGCCCAGGACGCGCGCGAGGCGGGCGCGCTCCCGGCGGTGCTGCCGGAAGGCCTCGGCCGGGGAGCCGGTGGCGGATCGGGGCCGGCGCCGCTCGGCGCGGCGGCGCATGGCGTGCAGGAGGCGGAGCGCGCCGGGGTAGTCGCCCTGCCAGAGCAGGGCGGTGCCCTCGCAGGCCGACCGGTAGGCGGCCTCGGCGCGCAGGGTGTCGTCGGCGGCGATCAGGCGGCGCGGCGGGGGCGTGCCGTTCTCGCTGTGCCAGGGTGCGGGCAGGGCGGAGGTGGTGGGCAGGGTGACGATGCTTGGCCGGTGGGTGTCGGACACCAGGGGTTCCTCGTGGTCGAACGTGCAAGGGGCACGAAGAGCACTTCGACGAAGAGGCGAGCAGCAGGCGCGTCGGGCCGTGGCGCCGCCGGGACGGCGGGCGCGGGCGTCAGGCCGGGTGCGGCTCGCGCGTCGAAGCGCGAGCCGGGGTGTCACCGAGCACGAGGCCCGGCACGACGGCGAGCCGTATGCCACTGATCATCTGCGGGCCTCCCTTCCGAACCAGCTGGTCCTGCGCGGTTGTTCGTACGCTTTCACACAGAGTGGCCGACTGGCAACCGATTTATGACCGGCCCCCGGACCAGCCGTGTGGCACGCGCTCCAGCACGCCCGCGCCGAACAGCTCGTACAGCGGCAGCGTCTCCAGGTGGACGTAGCCGATGTGGCAGTCGCAGACCGGCAACGGGCAGGCACGCGGCAGCAGTTGCGCGCGGTAGCTGCCGTCGTAAAGGTTGCCGAGGACGTCCCGGACGAAGTGGCAGCGGCGCACGGTGCCGTCGCCGTCCACCGACAGCACGGACTCCCCGGTGCGGCACGGCAGCCCGGCGCTGGGGTGGGCGTGCCGGCTGTAGCCGAAGTGCGGGTCGACGGCGGCCCATTGGGCGGCCTCGGCGTCGGTGTAGCCGAGGCCCTCGGCGGCGTTGACCCACAGGTAGACGCCCTCGGGGAGCTCGGCGCGCAGCCGGCGGGCCTCGGCGAGGTGCTCGGGTTGGCCGACGACGCCGACGCTGTAGCGCACGCCGAGTGCGTCCAACTCCTGGCACTTGGCGAGGAAGCGCTCGCGGGTGACCTGGCCGGGGTGGAAGGTGACCCAGAGGGCGAGGGTGTCGAGGTCCGCCTCGGCGAGCCAGCCCGTGCGGCAGCTGAGGTTGGTCTGGATCGCGACCCGGCGGACGTGCGGCAGGCGGCTCAGCTCGACCAGCGCGCGGCGGTACCAGGACCGCACCAGCCCCTCGCCCCAGGGGGTGAACAGCAACGACAGGGTGTCGCCGGTGCCCGCGCGCCCGGCGGCCCAGCCGGTGAAACGCTCCAACGCGGCCCGGTCGGAGCGCAGTTGCTCCGGGCTGTCGCGCCGCTTGGCGAACGGGCAGTACGGGCAGTCGTAGTCGCAGGAGGCGAGCGGGCCGCGGTAGAGCAGGGTGAGGCTCCGCGCCCCGTCCTCCGGCAGCGGTGAGGCGGAGGGCATGCCGAGGAAGGTCATTTCGCCTCGTACGCCGCCATCAGGGCCCGGACCTCGGGCGAGAACAGCATCGGCCCGGCGGCGTCCGAGTGCGCCAGCCCCTCCGGGCTGAGGCGCAGGAACTCCGCGTCGCCGTCGTCGAGCCATCCGCGCTCCGCGAACTCGGCCAGCTCCGCCGGGAAGTCCTCGGCCGGTGAACCGCCGAACCGGGCGCGGTAGTCCGCCAACGGCAGGCCCTCGGCCTGGAGCAGCGACTGCACCAGGTGCCGCCGGCGCGGCTCCGCGCCGCCCATCCGGTGGCCCACCTCGGCACGGTGGAAGTCCTCGGTGGCGACGTAGTCGTCGATGATGCCGCGCACCTCGGTGGCGTTCACCGCGTAGTCGAAGGAGTAGTGCAGCTGGGAGGTGTAGGAGCGGGCGCCGCAGCCCAGGCCGACCATGCCGTCGGTCTGGCAGGCGTACTCGCCCGCGCCGGCCTGCGGGGAGGCGGCGCGGCGGAACATCCGCATCGACACCTGCTGGTAGCCGTGGGCGAGCAGGTGGTCGCGGCCGGCCCGGTAGAGCGCGAGCCGGCGCGCGTCCCAGGCGGCCCGGCTCTCCTGCTCGCCGCGCCGGGCCAGGCCGGTCAGCGGGCGGACGTACAGCGGGTAGAGGTACAGCTCCTCGGGCTGCCAGGCGAGCGCGGTGTCCAACGAGCGGAGCCAGCTCGCCTCGGTCTGGCCGTCGATGCCGTAGATGAGGTCGATGTTGAGCACCGGGAACCCGGCCGCGCGGATCCGGCCGAGGGCGGCCTCCACCTCGGACCGCTTCTGCGGGCGGACGGCGGAGCGCGCCTCGGCGTCGTCGAAGGACTGCACGCCCAGGCTCAGCCGGGTGGTGCCCCGGGCGGCCAGCACCTCCAGCCGGTCGGCGGTCGCGGTGGCGGGCGATGCCTCCACCGAGAGGGGTATCGCCCGCAGGTCGGCGCCCATCCGCCGCTCGGCGATGTCGCACAGCCGCTCCAGCTCACCGGCCGTCAGATAGGTGGGCGTGCCGCCGCCGAACGCGGCCAGCGCGAACCGGGCGCCCTCGTCCAGCGCCGCGCGCACCGCCGTGGCCTGGCGCTCCAGGGCGTCCAGGTAGGCCGTGGTCAGGCCCTCGGGGCTGCCGATCCGGGTGAACAGGTTGCAGAAGCCGCAGCGGACCTCGCAGAACGGGATGTGGAGGTAGAGCGAGAGCGCGTGCTGCGCCTCGCCGGCCCACAGCTCGCGCAGCGGCGGGCGTTCGGGCAGCGGGCGGTAGGCCGTCTTGTGCGGGTACGCGTAGACGTACGACTGGTACGGCGAGTCCGGGCGCGAGGGTGCGGTGGTCATGCGCGCTCCTCGGAGGTCGTGGCGGTGCCCGCCGCTCGGGCGGGGAGGGTGAAGTGCGTGTACGGGACCGACCAGACCACCTCGTGGCCGATCCGGTGGCCGGTGTAGCCGTCCTCGCCGTAGGCGGTGCCGTGGTCGGAGCAGACGATTGCGAAGCAGGAGCGGCGGGCGCTCATCGCGGCGAACAGCCGGCCGATGTGCGCGTCCACGTACTCCAGGGCCGCGGCGTGGGTGGCCCGGGAGTCCCCGTGCTCGCGGGTGGCTCCGGGCAGGTGGAACCAGTTCGGCTGGTGCAGCGCCGAGACGTTCAGGAAGAGGAACAGCGGCTGGTCGGCGGACTGTTCGGCGGCGACCCGCTCGGCCCGGGCGACCTGCTCCTCGAAGGACGTCGGCGAGGCCACGCCCAACTCGGGCGCCCAGTGGCTCTCCTGGAAGAGGCCCGGCAGCACCGAGCCCAGCGGGCCCTGCTTGTTGAAGAACCCGACACCGCCGATGCACACCGTGCGGTACCCGGCCGCGGCCAGGGCCGTCGGCAGGTCGGGGGCGTCGAAGACCCAGGTGCGCGGGGCGGTGCTCTCGGAACCGGCGAAGCGGGCCGCGAACAGGCGCGGGTGCGGGCCGTCCGGGGAGGCGGGCGTCGGCAGGAAGCCGGCCAGGATCGCCTGGTGGGAGGCGTAGGTGAAGCTGCCGGGCGCGTGCCGGTGCTCCCAGCGGCCGCCGGGGAGGACGGCGGCGAGGTTCGGGATGCGGCCGACGGCGGCCAGCTCCTCGGCGACGTCGAGGCGGAGCGTGTCGAGGGTGACGAGCAGCAGGTCGTGGCTGCCCACGACGGCGTTCATGTCGGGGGACGGGAGGGTGGTCGGGTGGTTCATCGAGCGGGTTCCGTGATCTGGTGGTCCGTCGCCGCGGGCGACGACGGGGAGGGGGCGGTCAGCGCGGCCAGTTGGGCGCCGTAGGTGTCGAGGCCCTCGGCGGGGCCGCCGGGCAGGCCGGTGAGGTTGGGGAGCAGGTCGCCGAAGGCGTTCACCTCGCCGACCAGGGCGCGCCGCCAGCCGGTCGTGGGCAGCACGTCGACGCCGACCATCGGTGAGCCGGGGAAGCAGGCCGCCGCGCGCTCGGCCGTCTCCAGCAGGGCCGGCCAGGCCGGCCCGGCGGCCTCCCGGGCCTGGTCGAGGCTGCCGCGGGCGCCGCCGAGGTGCAGGTTGGTCATCGGCTGGCCGCTGGTGCGCACCACGGCGTGGGTGGCGCGGCCGGAGACCACCACGACCCGCAGGTCCGCCGAGCGCCCGGACTGCGAGGCCTTCGGGATCCACTGCTCGACGTGCAGCCCGTCCGGTGCCAGGCCGTCGACGATCGCGGCGACCTCCCGCTCGCCGCGGTAGCGGCGCACCCGCAGCGAGTTGTGGAGCCGGCCGTCGGCCAGCTCCACCGAGGTGGTGGCCTGCAGCTGCCCGCGCGGTCCGAACTCCAGGGCCATCACCCCGGAGGCGGAGGAGCCGTGCGCCGGCTTGACGAAGACCCGGTGCAGGCCGGCCTCGGCGAGGCGCCCGCGCAGGTGCTCCCAGCCGGTGACCTCGCCGCCGAGCGCCCTGGGCACCGGCACCCCGGCCCCGGCGAGCAGCGCGTGGGTACGGCGCTTGTCGAACATCACGGCGATCTCCTCCGGATCGCCGAGCAGCCGTACGCCGGGTCGGGCGGCCAGCCCGCGCAGCGCGGCCATGACCCCCGCGTACCAGACGGCCGTGCCCTCGACCCTGGTCGGGGCGTAGCCGGGGCCGAGCGCCTGGCCGCGCAGCAGCCGGTCGACCTCCGGCTCCTCGCCGGGCGACTCGATGCGCAGCAGACCGCCTTCGGGCAGCCGGTACCGGCCGCGCAGCACGTCCAGCCAGGGCAGGACGGCGGGCTCGGGCAGCCCGGCGGCCCGGGCGGCGGCCGCGAAGAGCGTCACCCGTCGGTGCCCCGGGTTGCCCAGGACGGTCAGTCGCACGGTCATCGCCTCCGCCGCCCGTCTACTCGGAGACCGAGACGTAGCGGTCGTCCTCGTCGTCCGGGTCGTCACCCTCGGCCTCGTCGAGGTCGAGCCCGACCCCGGGCAGGGCCTCGGACAGACGCTCCTGCATCGCGTCGCTCAGGTAGTGGTGGTGCAGGTCGAGGGAGTTCAGGTGGGTGAGGGGCTGGCCCTCCAGCAGGGCGGTGGCGCCCTCGTCCGTCAGCACGCCCATGGAGAGGTCGAGCGACTCCAACCGGGCCACTATCGGGGCGTGGGCGAGGGCGGCGGCGATCTCGTCCTGGAACTCGCTGTTGGACAGCCCGAGGTGGCGCAGCTCCGGCAGCCGGGAGCCGTCCAGGAACGGTGCCAGGTCGTCCATCGTGGCGTCACCGCCGTACTCGTCCACGCCGAGCCAGAGGTCCAGACGCTCCAGTGCGGGCAGCTCGGAGGCGGCCACCGCGCGCACCACGGTGGCCGGCAGGCCGCCGGACTCGAAGCGCAGGCTGGTCAGGGCGTCGTGACGGACCGGATCCAGGCCGAGGTCCGTACCGCCGCGCACGGCCAGCGACTTCAGCGCGGGGAAGGCGGCCAGCAGCGGGGTGACATCGTCCATCACCAGCCAGGAGACCTCGCACTCGTCGTAGGTCACCTCGGCGAGGAACAGCGCCTCCAGAGCGGGCAGGCGCCCGGCCTCGGCCGTGAGGGCCTCGATCACCGGGCCGACGGAGCCGTAGCCCTCGGCCCCGTTCCACCAGGGACCGATCACCAGGGCACGGACGCTCGCCGGATCGACGTCCTGGAGGAAGGACTGCCAGAGCTGGGCGAAGTCCTGCTCGGAGCGGTACGCGAGGGCGAGCCGCCAGGCGACGCTGTCGGCGGCGGGCCGCGGCCGGGTGTCGTCGGGGGCGAACTCGTGGATCGGCAGCTCGTGGAAGCGTTCGATGTGGCGGGAGATGGACATGTCGGATCCTGGTCGGTCGGGGTGGGCGAGTACGCGGGCGGTCGGGCTGTCGGGCGATCAGGCGGGCGCGGGGCGTTGACGACTACTCGGCCACGGCCACGTAGCGCCACTGGTCGTCGGGCTTGCCGGGCTCGGAGAGGTCGACCTCGACACCGGCCAGGGCCTGACGCAGGCGCTGCTGCATCTCCTCGGTGAGGTAGTGGTGGTGCAGGTCGAGGGAGTTCAGGTGGGTGAGCGGCTGGCCCTCCAGCAGGGCGGTGGCGCCCTGGTCGGTCAGCACACCCATGGAGAGCCTGAGCGACTCCAGCCGGGCGACGACGGGCGCGTGTGCCACGGCGGCCGCGATGTCGTCCTGGAACTCGCTGTTCTGGAGGCCTAGGTGGCGCAGCTTGGGAAAGCGGGTGCCGTCCAGGAACAGCGCGACGTCGGCCATCGTCGCGTCGCCGCCGTAGTTGTCCACGCCCAGCCAGAGCTCCAGCCGCTCCAGGGCGGGGAAGTCACAGCCGGCCACCGAGCGCACGACCGAACCCGGCAGGCCGCCGGCCTCGAAGCGCAGCGCCTCGAGGGCCTCGTGCCGCAGCGGCTTCAGGGCCAGACCGCCCTTGCCGTCCCAGTCCTGCGAGGCGCCGCGCACCACCAGCTCGGCCAGCCGCGGGAAGGCCGTCAGCAGCGGCGTGATGTCGCACTGCTGGATCCAGGAGATCTCGCACTCCTCGAAGGTGATGTCGCCGACGAACAGGGCGCGCAGGGCGGGCAGCCGGCCGGCGGCGGCGACGATCGCCTCCATCGGCTCCTGGAAGCCCTCCGGCTCCTCCGGGGACCACTGGCCGATCACCAGGGCGGTGACCCGCTCGGTGTCGACGGCGCCGAGGAACTGCTCCCAGCGTTCGGCGAACGTCGCCTCGGACTCGTAGTCGAGCTTGACCCGCCAGGCGGCCGAGGCCGCGTCCGGCAGTTCGAGGGCGCCCGATCCGCCCTTCTCCTCGGCCTCCTCCAAGGCCTCCACGAAGTCGAAGACGGGAAGGCCGTGGAACCGCTCGATGTGGTCGTTGACAGTCATGCGCTGCTCCTCTGGGGTCTGGGCCGAACAACTGTCTACCAGCCGGGACTGACAATCCGGCGGCCGGGTCGCCGTCCGGGCGCGTTGTCAGACCCTTGCTCTATGTTCGGGTCCTGGCTCCGGAGAGTGACCGCGGCGGACGCGGCGGAGCCATGGGTTCCGGCGTCCGCCGGAGCCCCTCCGTACGGCGAGGGAGGACTGATGTACCGCCAGGGCGATGTGCTGATCGTGCCGGTAGAGGAGGGCGCGGTGCCGCCGAGGGTGGTGGAGCTGGCCGTGCAGCCCCGGGACGCGCGGGGCCGGATGGTACTCGCGCTCGGCGAGGTCACCGGGCACGCGCACGCCGTGGTCGGCCCCGGCGAGCTGCGCCGGGAGACCGGGCCGTTCGGCGCGGGCTGGCTGCACCTGCCCGAGGGCGGCCGGGTGGTGCACGAGGAGCACGCGGCGATACCGCTGCCCAAGGGCTGGTATCGGGTGGTCCGCCAGCGAGAGTACGTGCCGGGTGCGGTGCGGATGGTCGCGGACTGACGACCGCTCCGCCCGCCGTACGGGGGTCGGCGGGCGGGTGCGGACATGAGGGCGGAGCGCGGCCGTGACCGCGGCACGGAACGGGAACGGACGGCCGGGCGGGGAGCCCGGCCGGGAACGGAGCAGGGATGGAGACGGTGATCCACGACGAGGTCCACGGCGACCGGGCGCAGGCGCGGGAGCTGCCCGGGCCGGTCGAGGTGACGGCCCGCTGGCGGGCGGCCGCGGCGGCCACCGGAGCGGGCGACCGGGCGGCG
>NZ_LFVW01000258.1:0-15079 GCF_001182915.1 Kitasatospora sp. MY 5-36 | reverse complement strand
CGGTGCCGGCGGCGGCCGCTCCGCCGCCCAGTGCGGTGCCCACGGCGGCCATCAGGACGGCGGCCCGGCGGCGGACGCTGCGGGCGGAGGCGTGTCCGCCCTCGTGGACGGGCGCGGCGTGCAGCCGTGCTCGTCGGCGGGCGTTGCAGCCCCCGCATATGCAGTCCTCCGCCGGTTCGACGTCGTCGAACTCGATGAGCGGGGACAGGGGGTCGGTCAGGGTCATGCTCCGCCTCTTTCCCGGACTATTCCGCGTGTTATCCGGACCAAAGTCCCAAAGCGGGCGCGATGAGTCACGGTGGGTTAGGCCGAACGGGTGAGACCCGTTCGGCTCCCGGGCGTGGCGTGGGTCGGTGGGAGGGCTTAGGAGAGGTGAGGCGGGGTCAGCGCGGGATGGCGGGCGAGTACTCCGGGTCGGTCCAGGTCAGCGGGGTGGCGTCGGCCAGTTCGAGCACGCCGGTGACGGTCAGTTCGACCATCCGCTCGGCGCCCGGGACGCCCTGCCGGGCCTCCTCGGACCAGTCGGTGCGGGCCTCGCCGGTGACGAGCAGCGCCCCGCCGGTCTCCCAGTCGGGCAGCAGCAGGCCGGCCCGCGGGTCCAGCTCCAGGTTCCCGAGCGTCAGGAACATGCTGTTGCCCGGGTACTCGGGCCAGCGCAGCCGGTCCGGCGCCACCGGCTCCAGGAAGCCGGGGAAGCCGCCGCGGTGGGAGGCGTCCACGCTGCCGTCCGGGCCGGTGCTGGCGATGAAGAAGGTGTCCGCGGTGGCCGCCGCCAGCCGCTGGGCGGTGGTCAGCACCGGGCCGGCGGCGACCGTACGGGGCGGGCCGGCGGCCGGGCGGTCCGTCGGGGTGCGGCGCTGGATGTACTTCGGGCAGTTGGCGACCACCTCGTCGGCGTGCACCCGCAGCCCGCCCCGGCCGTCCGGGACGGAGCGGCCGTTGAGCCGCATCCGGCGCCGGCCGGCCGGGTCCAGCGCGATCGTGCCGACCCGGGCGGGGCCGGCCAGTGCCTCGGCGAGGGGGTCGGCCCCGGCCGGGAGGGCGGCGACGGCCATGGTCCGTTCGTCCGGGGCGGTGAGGAAGCCCGCCGGGCCGGCCAGCTGGGTGGCCCAGATCCGGCCGTCCCGGTCGGCGGCGCCGAGGACCAGCATCCGGCGCTCGGCCAGGAAGCGGGCGGCGACGGTCGGAATGGTGCGGCGGATCGACCGGCCGGCGTGGTCGGCCCGCTCGGTCCGGCCGGCCCGGGCCTGGGCGGCCCGCTCGCCGGGGTGGTACGGCGTGCTGGTGGTGGTCATGGCCGGGCCCGGTTCCTAGAAGAACCCGCAGGTCGGGGCGGTGGCGGTGGGGGCGGCGGCCGCGGTCCCGGCCACGCCGGTGCGGGTGTAGACCTCCAGCCGGATGCCGTCCGGGTCGGTGAAGAAGATGCCGCCGGAGGCCGAGCCCTCGCTGTGCGGGACGACGCCGTCGTAGGCGAACTCGGCGCCGAGTTCGCGCAGCAGCCGCTCGGTGGCGCGGACCTCGTCGAGGCTCTCGACCTCGAAGGAGAGGTGGTGCAGGCCGGGGTTGCCGGGGGCGAAGCGGCCCGCGCTCTGCTGCCAGAGCGTCACCACCAGGCGGCCGTCGCGGCCGAGGAAGGCGTGGCGGCGGTCGGGGTCGGTGCCCTCGGCGGTGACGTCGAGGCCGAACACGGCGCGGTAGAAGGCGATCGAGCGGGCCAGGTCGGTGACGTTCAGGCCCACGTGGCCGGTCTGCAGGGTGCGGAGCTGGGCGGTGCTGGACATGCCTGGTCACTCCCGGAGGCTTCGGCTGCCGGTGAGGCAGCTGCCTAACCGGTATTCACGAGAGTAGGAGTTAGGTGATGCAGCGTCAACCAGTGGAGGGAGCCGGAAGGGTCAGGTCTTCGGGCGGGCATGCGAAAGACCCGCCGGACCGTGAGGTCCGGCGGGTCTCGAAGGAGCGGAAGGGCTACGCCCACTCCCAGCGGATGCCGATGTGGCCCGGCTGCTGGTCCGGGGCCAGGACGTGGGCGCTCGCCGAGGCGCCGATCCACAGCTGCTCGCGGCGGTGGTCGACGTCGGCCCCCGGCTCGCGGTCGTAGCGCTCGCAGTGCGCCGGGACGGCCGCCGGGTCGAAGTGCACCTGGAGCACGTACTCGCGCACCGGGGTGGCGAAGCGGCGGCTGTACTCCGTGGTCGGGCCGCCGGGCGGGATCTCCACCTCGTACTCGAAGACCGTGCTGTCGCCGAGGCCGAGCGGGCGGTCCAGCATCAGCTCGCCGACGATCAGCCCGGCCTCCGGGCGGCGGCGCACCCGGCCCAGCCGGCCGTGCCGCACCGCGGTGATCTCCGGGCAGCCGGCCGCCTCCTCGTCGGCCATGTGCACCACCAGGCAGCGGCCGACGCCGCCGACCGTGGCGCGCACCACCTGGCGCATCCGCAGCAGGTTGCCGCGCCGCTCGGCGTCCACGTAGTAGGAGTCGTGGATGCTCAGGCGCTCCAGCTCGCCGGCCGGCGGGGCGTTCAGCTCGGCGAAGATGTTGGCGATCTCCTGCTCGCCCGGCCAGACGTCCTCCAGTCCGAGGTGGCAGGTGTTGGCCGCGGCGGCCCAGCGGCCGCGCGGGCGCGGCGGGCCGAGCAGCGAGGAGAGCGCGCTGTGCGGCAGCCCGAGCAGCTCCTCCAGCAGGTGGACGGCGCGCAGCGAGCTGGCCCGTTCGGGCTGGCTGCGGCCGCGCCGCCAGTAGCTCAGGGTCGTGACGCTGACCCTGACGCCGCGCCCGGCGAGGGCGGCGCGGATGCGGTCCAGGCTGAGGCCGCTGGCCTCGATCGCCAGGTGGAGGGTGTCCGCGAAGCCGCCGACCGGGGCGAGCCGGCCGGGGGGCGGTCCGGGGGTGGCGGGAGTCGGGCCGGGCGGCCCGGGCGGGCCCGGGCGCTCCGTGTGCGATCCGACCAGCCGCAGCCGCGCGGCGTCCTGAGGTTGCTGTGCGGCCATACGGTGACCCTCCCCACCAGGTGAGTTCGGCGGGACCGGGTCGGCGCCGGGGCGCGCCGCCAGCGGCTTCACCGAGCTTTGGGGAACCCTATGCACGGTCGAGAGGCTACGTCATCAGTCGTGCGTATGACAGTGGTCACGGCAGGTGGACCGAAGGGTTATCGATCTTGAAACAGTCCGGAAACACGGGCCGCTGACCGGGGCCCGACCGGGCCGGCGGACGGCTCCGGCAGGGCCCGGGACGGACACCGCCGGGGCGGGCCCTGACGGCTCCGCCCCGGCGGGGATCGGGTGGTGCGGTGGTGCGGCCGGTGGTCAGCCGACGTTCAGCGCGACGTCGTCGATCACGAAGCTGGTCTGCAGCGAGGAGTCCTCGGTGCCGGTGAACTTGACGGTCACGGTCTGGCCCGCGAAGGAGGTCAGGTCCAGGGTGCGCTGGACGTAGCCGGCGGCGGCGTCCACGTTGGAGTAGGTCGCCAGCGTGGTGCTGTTGGCCTGGACGGTCAGCTTGTCGTACGCGGTGGTGCCGGTCTCCGCGGTGTCGACGTGCAGCCAGAAGGTCAGCTTGGCGGAGGCGCAGCCGGCCGGGATCGAGACGGTCTGCGACAGGGTGTCGGTGTGGGCCGAGCCGTAGCCGTCCAGCCAGGCCTTCCAGCTGCCCGAGTGGGCGGCCTCGGAGGAGCTGTTGCTGACCACGCCGCTGGAGGCGGTCCACGGGGAGGCGGTGCCGCTCTCGAAGCCGCCGTTGGCGACCAGCTGGGCGGCGGTGCAGCCGCCGGACGGCGGGGTGGTGCCGCCGCCGAGCAGGGCGGTGGTCAGCGCGTCGGCGACCGGGGAGCCCCAGCCGGTGACCTGGTCGTAGCCGGCCTTGGCGGAGAAGTCCTGGTTGGCGCCGGTGGTCACGTCGTGGAAGGTGCTGCCGTAGCCGCTGCCGTTGGCCACCGAGTACAGCCGCGGGCTGGCCTCGCCGAGGACGGCCTGGCCGGCGGCCTTGGCCTTCTGGTTGAACTGGGCCGCGTAGCCGGACCAGAGCGGCGCGGCCGCGCTGGTACCGCCGTAGACCTGCCAGGCGCCGGCGGTGTAGATCGCGAAGCCGCTCTGCGGGTCGGCGTTGGAGGAGACGTCCGGGACGGTGCGCATGGTGCCGCTGACGCCGGTGCCGGTCTGCCAGCTCGGCTTGGCGAACACGGTGGAGACGCCGCCGCCGGCGGTGCTCCAGGCGCTCTCCGAGGAGTAGGCGTTGCCGCTGGAGACCTTGAGGTTGGTACCGCCGACGCCGGTCTGGTGCGGGCTGGAGGCCGGGAAGTCGACCGCCTTCACGCCGGAGCCGCTGGTGGAGCGGGTGCAGTCGCGGGAGCCGTCGTCGCCGGAGGCGGAGAAGATCGAGATGCCCTGGGCGGCGGCCTGCTTGAAGGCGTTGTCGACCGCGGTCATCGAGGCGGCGGTGGTGTCCGGCTCGCAGGAGCCCCAGGAGATCGAGACCACCGAGACCCTGTTGTCGGTCACGATCTTGTTGGCCATGTCGATCTCGCCCTGGTCGCTGTTGGGCGCCTCGTAGACCAGCTGGGTGGCCTTGGGCGCCGCGCCGCGGACGATCTCGCTGTCCAGCTCGACCTCGCCCTGGCCCTGGCCGGGGGCGGAGTCGTAGTTGGCGCCGTCCACCGAGACGGTGGAGACGGCCGGGCCGGACAGGCCGTACTGGGAGTCGTAGGTGGTCAGGTTCGAGGACTGGTAGCCGTCGAACTCCCACAGCGCGACCGTGGTGCCGGTGCCGTCCGCGCCGGTCTTGTTGAGGTTGTACGCACCGGTGTACTGGGCCGGGGCCATGCCGCTCGGGCTCGCGCTCGCCGTGTTCGGGGTGACCGAGTTCGGGGTGGCCAGGCGGTTCTTGCGCACCGCGTGGTTGTCCAGGCCGCTGACGCCCTGGACCACGGAGGCCAGGTCGGACGGGATCGAGGCGGCCGCGTCGTTGGCGAAGAAGGCGCGCTGGAGCTGCGGGTCGAGGTACGCGCTCTCGTGCGTCCCGAAGGCCTGGGAGACCTGGGCGGCGGTGCCGCGGGCGTTGACCACCTGGCGGTTGGCGCTCACGTCGGAGACGGTCAGGCCCTGCTGGGCCAGGTACGTCCGGACCTGGTCGACGGCGGCCTGGGTCGGGCCGAACCGCGCGGTGAACTGCTCCGGCGTCAGGTAGTGGCCGTACTCCGGGGCGCCCGGGGTGGTGACGGCGGTCAGGAAGCGGTCCAGGGCGTCGGTGTCGCGCAGCTTCAGGCTGACGGACACCGAGATCTGCTGCGCGGCCGGGACGTCACCCTTCTTCTCCGAGTGGGCCACCGCCGGGTTCACGGTGTTCGGCAGGGCGACGCGCGGGGAGGCGTTGGGAGTGGCGGCCTGCGCGGTGGAGACACCGAGCGAGACGGCGGTCAGCGGCAGCACGGCTATCGCCGCGGCGAGGGCAAGGGAGCGGGGACGCAACGGATCCTCCTCCAGCCGGCTGTGGGGGGCCGGCAAGGGACCAGGCGTTCAGGGGGGTCGAGAACGCTGGCTCGAACATGACAGAACCCGTGTGCGAATTGGCTCATGGCCGGGCAATTCGTTGCTAAAAAACAGTCAACTGTGGAGGGCCCCCAACTCGGCGGTTCCATACAGTGAATGACCGTGGTTCCGGGGTCGGTCCAGACCAGTCCGGGCGGAAGGGGCGGACGTAGAATCGGACCGATCCGAGGGAGAGCGATGACTGACGTGCAGCCGGACCCGAGGGACCCGCGACCGCTGATCGGTGAGCCGCTCGCACTGGACCTGCTCAACACGCGCTGGGCCGGAACGCCCGTCAACGACCTGCTCGCCGAACCGGACGGCTACGCGATCTGGCTCTCCTCGGCCGGCCTCGCGGACCGCTGCCGGGCCGCCGGGTCGGGGCTAGCGGCCCTGCGGGAGACCCGTGAGGTGATCGCCGAGGCCGTCCAGGAACTGTGCGGGCAGGGGCAGTTGGGGCCGGAGGCGGTGGCCCGGCTGAACGGTGTGCTGGGCCACGGGCGGCTGCGCCGGGAGCTCGGCCCGCAGGGGCCGACCGCGCACGTCGAGGTGGACCGGCCCGAGTGGCTGGCCTCCTGGCTGGCGGCGGACGACTTCCTGGACCTGCTGGACCGGGGCGCCCAGCGGATCAAGCAGTGCGCGCACGAGGCGTGCGTCCTGTACTTCTTCGACACCTCGCAGAACGGCCGCCGGCGGTGGTGCCGGATGGCGGTGTGCGGGAACCGGGCGAAGGCGGCGCGGCACTATGTGAAGGCCCGGGGCTGAGCGGCCGGCGAACGACGGGCCGGGCGGGCGCGCGGGGGTCGCGGGCCCGCCCGGCGGTGGTCAGGCCGGGGCGCCGAGCCAGTCGGTGAGGGCGGCGCGCAGCTCGCCCTGGCCGGGGTCGACGGCGGCCCAGGCGACGTAGCCGTCCGGGCGGATCAGCAGGACGGTGTCGCGCAGCTTGCCGTGCGGGTCGGCGGGGGCGGCGGAGACCATGCGGTCGGCCCAGGGCTCGGCGGCGGCCAGCTCGTCATTGCTGACCAGGACGAACGTCCCGGCGCGCAGCGCCTCGTAGAGCCGCTCGGGCGCGGCCGGGGCGCCCTCGGCGGGCTTGCTCAGGGCGGTCAGCCGCAGGTCCGGGACGCGCTTGCCGACCTGCGGGTGGGCGTCCTTGGGCGCGGGGTAGGAGATGCCGATGCCGGAGACCAGCCGGGCGCCGCGCTCGGTGACCGGGTCGAGGTGGCCGCCCAGCGCGGTGAGCGCGCCGCGCAGGGCGCGGGTGGGGGCGGACTCGGCGAGGGCCAGCCGGATCAGCGCGCCGGAGGTGCGCAGCACCGTCTTGCCGACCGGGTGCCGCTCGGTCTGGTAGGTGTCCAGGAGGGCGTCGGTGGCGTGGCCCCGGAGTGCCGCGGCGAGCTTCCAGGAGAGGTTGGCGGCGTCCTGGAGGCCGGTGTTCATGCCCTGGCCGCCGGCCGGGGAGTGGCAGTGCGCGGCGTCGCCGGCCAGGAAGACCCGGCCGGAGCGGTAGTTGGGGGCCTGCCGCTCGTCGCTGTGGAAGGTGGAGCTCCAGCGCACCTCGTGCAGGCCGTAGTCCTCGCCGAGGATGGCCCGGACGAGGGCGGTGAGCTGCTCGGCGGAGGGGGTGGTGCCGTCCGGGTACCGCTCCTCGCGGTCCCAGGCGATGATCCGGAACCAGCCGTCGCCGAACGGGGCGATGAAGGCGAAGCCGGCCTGGTTGGCGCCGACGGTGATCGCCTGGGCGGGCTCGCGGTCCAGCCGGACGTCGGCCAGCACCACCGAGTCGACCACCGACTCCCCGGGGAACGGGATGCCCAGCAGGTCGCGGACGGTGGAGTGGACGCCGTCGGTGGCGACCGCGTACGCGGCGCGGTGGCTCTGCCCGTCCCGGGTCTCCAGGGTCACGCCCTCGGCGTCCTGGCGCAGCCCGGTGACCTCGGCGCCGCGCAGGACGGTCGCGCCGGCCTTCTCGGCGCGGTCCAGCAGCAGCCGTTCGACGTTGTACTGCGGGGTGATCAGCACGAACGGGAAGCGGGTGGGCAGCGCGGCGAGGTCGATGCCGAAGCGGTCGAACATCCTCAGCTCGGCGAGCGGGCGGCCGGTGGCGATCAGCTCCTCGGCCAGGCCCCGGGCGTCCAGCAGCTCCAGGCTGCGGGCGTGCACGGCGAAGGCCCGGGTGAGGTTGGACTCGGCGGCCCGCTTCTCCAGTACCGTGACGCCGACTCCGGCGGCGGCGAGGTCGCCGGCCAGCAGCAGTCCGGTCGGTCCGGCGCCGACGATCAGGACGTCGGTTTCGGTCGTCGGCTTCACGGCCATGTATCAGCTCCCGTTGTTCGGAGGGCGGTCGTACGCCGTTCCCGGCGTTCTCCCAGCCTCCATCATCGCGGGCGCCGTCGGAGCTGTGAACCGCCGGGCCCCGGCGGTGGGTGACCGCCGGGGCCCGGTGACGGGGGTGAACGGCTCAGGCGTGCCGGCGGATCTCCACCGTGCGGAACCGGTTGGCGACGAACGCGCCGTCGCAGTAGGCCGAGTTGGCGGCCGGGTTGGCCCCGGTGCCGTGCAGGTCCGAGAAGGCGGCGGTCTGGTTGGGGAAGACGCCGCCGGTCAGGTTGAGCGAGAGCGAGACGCCGGAGTCCAGCGCGGCCTCGACCAGCAGCGCCTCCACCTCGGGCGAGGTGGTGTAGCCGGAGGCCGTCATGGCGCCCTTCTCGCGGACCGTGGTGCGCAGCAACTCGACGGCGGCGGCGGTGGATTCGACGGCGACGGCGAAGGAGACCGGGCCGAAGCACTCGCTGCGGAAGACCGCGCGGTCGTCCGGCTTGTCGGCGTCCAGCTTGACCAGCGCCGGGGTGCGGACGGTCGCGCCGGGGAAGTCCGGCGAGGTCACCGCGCGCGGGGCGAGGGCGAGTTCGCCGTACTCGCCGCCGGCCGCGGCGGCCGAGCGCTGGAGCACCCCGGGGTTGACCACGGCGCCGAGGATCGCCGCGGCGCGGGCGTCGTCGGAGAGCAGGCCCTCGATGGCGCCGGCCAGGTCGGTGACCACCTCGTCGTAGGACTTGTCGCCCTGGTCGGTGGCGATGCCGCCGCGCGGGATCAGCACGTTCTGCGGGGTGGTGCACATCTGGCCGCTGTAGAGGGAGAGCGCGAAGGCCAGGTTGCCCAGCATGCCCTTGTAGTCGTCGGTGGAGTCGATGACGACGGCGTTCACGCCGGCCTTCTCGGTGTACACCTGCGCCTGCCTGGCGTGCTCCTCCAGCCAGTCGCCGAAGGAGGTGGAGCCGGTGTAGTCGATCAGCCTGACCGCGGGGTGGACCGCGAGGGCGGCGGCGACGGTGCCGCCCTCGTGCTCGGCGGCCAGGACGACCAGGTTCGGGTCGAAGCCGGCCTCGGCGAGCACCTCGCGGGCGACGGCGACGGTCAGCGCGAGCGGCAGGACGGCCCGCGGGTGCGGCTTGACCAGGACGGGGTTGCCGGTGGCCAGCGAGGCGAACAGGCCCGGGTAGCCGTTCCAGGTGGGGAAGGTGTTGCAGCCGATCAGCAGCGCGAGGCCGCGCGGGACGACGGTGAACTCCTTGGTCATCACCAGCGGGTCGCGCTTGCCCTGCGGCTTGGTCCAGGCGGCCTGCTTCGGCAGCCGGGTCTGCTCGGCGTACGCGTAGGCGACCGCCTCCAGGCCGCGGTCCTGGGCGTGCGGGCCGCCGGCCTGGAAGGCCATGCCGTAGGCCTGGCCGGTGGTGTGCATGACGGCCTGGGCGAACTCGTGGGAGCGGGCGTTGATCCGGTGCAGGATCTCCAGGCAGACGGCGGCGCGCTCCAGCGGGGTCGCGGCGGCCCAGCCGGGGCGGGCGGCGGTGAGCGCGGCGATCAGCGCGTCCGGGTCGGCGTGCGGGTAGGTGATGCCCAGCTCGACGCCGTACGGGGAGGCCTCGCCGCCGACCTGGTCGCCGTCGGTGGGGTGGCCTTCGAGGGTGAAGGGCTTGCCGAGCAGGGCGTCGAAGGCGGCCTTGCCGTCCGCCGGCCCGCTCTCGCCGTACGCCTTGGGGAACTCGGGGTAGGGCGACCAGTAGTCGCGCTCGGCGGCGGCGGCGAGCGCGGCGTCCAGGGTGGCCTGGTGGCGCTCGACCAGCTCGCTGACGAGGGGGTGGGTGACCGCTGCGGACATCTGTGCGCTCCTCGGAGGGCCTCGGAAAGCAGGACGGGACACGTCACAGAGTAACCGAACGATCGGTCGGGCCACGAGGGTGTGGTGGGAGGAATCCACCGGGAAACGCGCGGGGGCGCGTCCGTGGCGGACGCGCCCCCGGGGGCTCGGGTGGTCCGGGTCTACGGCACGCCCAGCTCGAAGATGACGTACCCGGCGTACCAGCCGGAGGCGACCGCACCGGTGCCCAGGACGGTGGCCAGCACCGGCAGGCTCAGCTTGCGCATCCCCACCGCCAGCGCGATGAACAGCGGGAACGCGGGCAGCAGGTAGCGGGAGACGTTGCCGAAGATGCCCAGGCTGCCGAGCACCGAGACGATCGTCGCCAGCGTGTAGGCGGTCAGCACCAGCGGCGGGCGCAGCCGGACCAGCAGCACGATCAGCATCGGCAGGCTGAGCACGATCAGGGTGGCGAACAAGTCCGGTATCGGGAAGGCGAAGGGGTAGTCGCTGCGGCCCAGCAGCACCCCGCGGATCGCGTGCCAGGTGCCCTGGCCCCAGTCGAAGTAGTGCAGCCAGGCGTCGTGCTGCAGCCGGAAGTAGCCGCCCCACTCGCCGGTCCGCCAGCCCACCCAGCCCACGTAGCCGAGCAGGCCGAGCGGGGCCAGCAGCATCGCGGCCAGCGGGCGCAGGACGCCGCTCTCGCGGCGGTACAGCTCGACCAGCGCGGCCAGGCCGACCGCGCCGATCAGCGCCGCGGAGGTCGGCCGGTTGAGCCCGGCGACCAGGGTGATCACCCCGGCCGCGACCCACTGCTTCGTCATCACGCAGTAGCAGGCCCAGGCGGCCAGCGCGACGAAGAGGGAGTCCGAGTAGACCGCCCACTCGGCGCCGGAACCCGGGGCGATCGCCCAGATGCCGGCCGCGATCACACCGGAGCGGGCGTCGCCGGTCAGCTTCTCCACCACGGCGTAGATGCCGGCCGCGGCGAACAGCGAGGCCACCACCGAGACCAGCATCCCGGCGCCGTACAGGCCGAGGCCGGTGACGTCCGAGGTCATCCGCATCAGGCCGGGGTAGAGCGGGAAGAACGCGGCCGAGTTCTGCTCGACGCTGAAGCCGACCGGTCCGTTCGGTATCGGGACAAGCGCCGGGTGGTAGCCGAACCGAGCCACCTGCTGGTACCACCAGCCGTCCCAGGTGGCCACCACGTCCCAGGGGTTGGCGCCGCCGCCGAACCGGGCCGGCTTCTTGGCGTACTCCCCGGAGAAGGAGAGCAGCTTCATGAAGACGGTGAAGCCGATCAGCTTCAGCACCGCGTAGCACCACACCGCCGGTCCGAAGCGGACCACTAGGGCCCGGCCGCGCTCCTGCCAGGTGCGCGCGGGTCCCTCCGGCTCCTCGCTGCGCTTCTCTGGCACGTCGGAGGCGACTGCCGGTATTGCGTTCATGTCCCCAGCCTTGGACGTGGACGGATCGTCCGCAGAGTCTAGGGCCTGCCCCCGTCGGCGTCCCTTGGTTGGTGTGGACCAGTCGGACCCGCTCGCGTGACGGGGGTGACGGCCGGGGATACTCGGAGGATGGCCGATCACACCACGCGCACCGCCTACACCGTGGAGTCACTGCTCGCGGTGACCGTCGACGTGTTCAACGAGCGCGGCTACGACGGCACCTCGATGGAGGACCTGTCCCGGGCGGCCGGGATCTCCAAGTCCTCCATCTACCACCACGTGCGCGGCAAGGAGGAGCTGCTGCGGCTGGCGGTCGGCCGGGCGCTGGACGGGCTGTTCGCGATCCTGGCCGAGCCCGAGGCGGTCGCGGGCCCGGCGGTGGAGCGGCTGGAGCACGTGGTGCGCCGCACCGCCGAGGTGCTGCTGGACGAGCTGCCGTACGTGACGCTGCTGCTGCGGGTGCGCGGCAACACGGCCACCGAGCAGTGGGCGCTGGAGCGCCGGCGGGACTTCGACCACCAGGTCGCCGAGCTGCTGCGGGCGGCGGTCGCGGACGGCGCGCTGCGCGCGGACGTGGAGCCGCGGCTGGCCACCCGGCTGCTGTTCGGGATGATCAACTCGATCGTGGAGTGGTACCGGCCGGGGCTCAAGGCCGCCGACGGGGTCGCGGACGCGGTGGTCCACCTGGCCTTCGACGGGCTGCGGGCGCGCTGACCGGTCCTTCCCCCGGGCCCGGGCCCCGCCCTCGAGGCGGAGCCCCCCTCAGAGCGGCGGCACCTGGTCGGTCTCCTCGAAGACCAGCATGGTGCGGGTGCCGAGCACCTGCGGGATGGACTGGATGCTGCCCAGCACCAGCTCCCGCAGGGCCTTGTTGTCGGCGGTGTGCACCAGCAGCAGGACGTCGAAGTCCCCGCCGACCAGCGCGATGTGTGCCACCCCGGGCAGCTCCAGCAGCTGCTCGCGCACCGTCCGCCAGGAGTTCTGGACGATTTTCAGGGTGACGTACGCCGACGCGGCCTGACCGGCCCGTTCGTGGTCCACCCTGGCAGTGAAGCCGCGGATGATGCCGTCCTCGACCATCCTGGAGATCCGGGCGTACGCGTTGGCCCGGGACACGTGCACCCGCTCGGCCACCGAGCGGATGGAGGCGCGACCGTCCTGCTGCAGCAGCCGCAGGATCGACCGGTCGACCCGGTCGAGTCTGGACATCTGTTCAGCCGACATGACCCCCCACCCCCACCGATTGGACGCACTGCCACCAGTCGACCGCCGTACAGGCCGAATGTCCACCACCTTGTCACGCTTCTGGTCAAGATGAACAGACGACCGAACAATCGGTAGGGAGCCCCCGCAACCCCTGGAGGTGCCCCGAGATGACCGTTCTCGACCACAGACACCACGCGGGTGTACCCGGTTGGCTGCCCGGGGCCACCGCCCCGCGCACCGATCCGGCACCCCTCCTCCCGGACCCCTCCCCCGTCCGGGCGATCGGCACCCCCGCGCTGGAGAAGTACGACCCCGCCCTGCTGCGCGAGCTGTACCGCCGCCTGGTCGTCGGCCGCCGGTACAACCAGCAGGCCACCACCCTGACCAAGCAGGGCCGGCTCGCCGTCTACCCGGCGTCCACCGGCCAGGAGGCCTGCCAGGTCGCCGCCGCGCTGGTGCTCGGCGAGCACGACTGGCTCTTCCCCAGCTACCGCGACACCCTCGCCGTGGTCTCCCGGGGCGTCGACCCGCTGGAGGCGCTGACCCTGCTGCGCGGCAGCGCCCACACCGGCTACGACCCGCGGGCCAGCCGCACCGCCCCGCTCTGCACCCCGCTCGCCACCCAGGCTCCGCACGCCGTCGGGCTGGCGCACGCCGCCCGGCTGCGCGGCGAGCCGGTGGTCGCGCTGGCGATGCTCGGCGACGGCGGCACCAGCGAGGGCGACTTCCACGAGGCGCTGAACTTCGCGGCCGTGCTGGACGCCCCGGTGGTCTTCCTGGTGCAGAACAACGGCTACGCGATCTCCGTGCCGCTCAGCGCCCAGTCCGCCGCGCCGAGCCTGGCCCACAAGGCCGTCGGCTACGGGATGCCGGGCCGGCTGGTGGACGGCAACGACGCGCCCGCCGTGCACTCGGTGCTGACCGAGGCGGTCGAGCGGGCCCGGGCCGGCGGCGGCCCGACCCTGGTCGAGGCGCTGACCTACCGGATCGACGCCCACACCAACGCCGACGACGCCACCCGCTACCGCACCGAGCCCGAGGTGGCCGCCTGGCGCGAGCACGACCCGATCCTGCTGATGGAGCGGGCGCTGCGCGGACTCGGCGTGCTGGACGACCGCCTGGTGCGGGAGGCGGCCGACGAGGCGGAGGCGCTGGCGGCCCGGATGCGGGCGGAGTTCCACACCGACCCGGAGCTGGACCCGATGTCGCTGTTCGCCCACGTCTACGCCGAGCCGACCCCGCAACTGCGCGAGCAGGCCGCCCAGTTGGCCGCCGAGCTGGCCGCCGAGGCGGAGGTGGCGGACCGATGAGCACGGCCCACCCGTCGCCCACCCCCACCCTTGGCGGAGCCTCTGCGCGGCGCCCCTCTGATGTCCGTACCGCCTCGATGGCGCAGGCGCTCAACTCCGCGCTGCGGGACGCCATGCGCGAGGACCCGGCGGTGCACGTGCTCGGCGAGGACGTCGGCGCGCTCGGCGGGGTCTTCCGGATCACCGACGGGCTCACCGCCGAGTTCGGACCGGAGCGCTGCCTGGACACCCCGCTGGCCGAGGCCGGCATCCTCGGCACCGCGATCGGCATGGCGATGTACGGGCTGCGCCCGGTCGTCGAGATGCAGTTCGACGCCTTCGCCTACCCGGCGCTGGAGCAGCTGTTCTCGCACGTCGCCAAGATGCGCAACCGCACGGCGGGCCGGCTCCCGCTGCCGATCACCGTCCGCATCCCGTACGGCGGGGGCATCGGCGGCGTCGAGCACCACAGCGACGCCTCCGAGGCCTACTACACCAGCACCCCCGGCCTGCACGTGGTCACCCCGGGGACGGTGGCCGACGCGTACGGGCTGCTGCGCGCCTCGATCGCCTCCGACGACCCGGTGGTGTTCCTGGAGCCCAAGCGGCTCTACTGGGGCAAGGCCGAGTTCGACCCGGACGCGCCCGTCGAGCCGATCGGCCGGGCGGTGCTGCGGCGCACCGGCACCTCCGCCGTGCTGATCACCTACGGCCCCTCGCTGCCGGTCTGCCTGGCGGCGGCGGAGGCGGCGCAGGCCGAGGGCTGGGACCTCGCGGTGCTGGACCTGCGCACCCTGGTGCCGTTCGACGACGAGACGGTCTGCCGGGTGGTGCGCTCGCTCGGCCGGGCCGTGGTGGTGCACGAGGCGAGCGGCTTCGGCGGCACCGGCGCGGAGATCGCCGCCCGGGTCACCGAGCGCTGCTTCCACCACCTGGCCGCGCCCGTGCTGCGGGTCACCGGCTTCGACGTCCCGTACCCGCCGCCGATGCTGGAGCACCACCACCTGCCCGGGGTGGACCGGATCCTGGACGCGGTCGCCCGGCTGCAGTGGGAGGACCGAGGATGATGCCCGTCGTACGGGAGTTCCGGCTGCCCGACCTCGGTGAGGGGCTCACCGGGGCCGAGGTGGTGCGCTGGATGGTCGAGGTCGGCGAGGTGATCGCGGTCGACCAGCCGGTGGTGGAGGTGGAGACCGCCAAGGCCGTGGTGGAGGTGCCCTGCCCGTACGGCGGGGTGGTCACCGCGCGGTACGGCGAGGTGGGCGAGGAGATCGCCGTGGGCGCGCCGCTGGTGACGGTCGCGGTGGCGCCGGCGGTGGGGAGCGGGCCGGAGGATGCGGCGGGGCCGGGCTCTGCCGCTGCGCCTGCCGCTGCCGCCTCTGCCGAGGTGGAGCGGCCGTTGGTCGGGTTCGGGGTCGCCGAGCCGGGCCGGGGCGGGCGGCGGCGCCGGGTCGGGGCACCGGCCTCGGCCT
>NZ_LFVW01000257.1:0-15087 GCF_001182915.1 Kitasatospora sp. MY 5-36 | reverse complement strand
GCGGCGCCCCGCGGGGCCGGGACGCGGCGGCGCCGCTGCCGCCCCGCGCGGTGCGGGTGGTGCGGCAGCGGCGCCGTGGCCGGACGGTGGATCAGCCCTCGGCGGATCAGCCCTCGGTGGAGCCGTCCAGGTTGACGTAGGCGTAGAAGACGCCCAGGTCGTAGCCGTCCTTGTCGGTGTCGAACAGCACCTTGATGTCGGTGTCCCCGTTGCGCAGGAACGGCGAGATGTCCCAACGGTTGGAGTCGTAGCCGAAGTTGTTGCGGTTGTACGGGGTGCGGATGAACTGGTCGGCCGGGGTCAGCTCCTCGATGGTGGAGTTGAACGCGTCGTTGGAGGCGTGGTTGAGGTCCGAGAAGAGCGCCTGCGGGCCGTTGGTGGACTTGATGGCGAGGGTGTCGCCGGTCCACTTGAGGTCGCCGTCGTAGACGACGAAGCCGAGCTTGCCCGCGACCGGGCCGGCGGCGGGGGTCTGCAGCCCGGTGAGGTCGAACTCGCGCGGCGGGCTGTCCGGCAGCTCGACCCGGAAGCCGTCCCACAGGTGGATGTGCCGGTACGGCTTGCAGTCGTTCTCGTACGCGACCACGATCGTCCAGCCGCCCCAGCTGTGCGGCTTCACCACCGAGTCCATGTTGGCGACGGTGTAGGTGCCGTTGCCGGCCTGCCGGACCAGGTCGGTGATGTCGGCGGAGGCCTGGTAGCTGCTCTCCACATCGGTGGTGATGTAGCCGATCGAGGGCTGGTCGTTGGCGATGTTGCGGTACTGGCCCTCGCCCGGGACCTTCAGGTAGACCTCGTCGATCTGGTTCTCCGGCAGCACGACGTCGTCGATGCCGCGGGTGCCGCCCCAGTACAGCCGGGCGTACTTGACCCGGGAGCCGTCGATCAGGCCCAGGTCGGCGGAGCTGGCGGAGTAGATCCCGTCGCCGAGCGGGCCGACCGAGCCCGGGTCGATGTTGATGTACTTCATCTCGTACTTGTTGTTGATCGGCCGGGAGCCGAGGCCCTTGCGGGCGTCCTCGCAGGGCGGCTGCTCCGGGTCGAGCGGCGCCTTCGTCTCGTCGCAGGTCATCAGCGAGTTGCTGATCCGGGTGATGGAGCCGTGGAAGTCGCCCTCGAAGCGGGTGGTGAACGGCAGCTGGTTCTCGGCGATCGTGGTGGCCCGCTGCTGCGGGCGGTGCGGCTGCGGCGACTGCAGCGCCTGGAACGACTGGAGCGGGTTCTTCGACTGCAACGACTGCAGCAGCTCCAGCGGGTTCTTCGGGTGCAGCGGGAGCTGCGGGAGCTGCGAGCTCTGTGAGTTCTGCGAGTTCTGCGGGCTCTGCGAGCTCTGTGGGGCCTGCGAGTTCTGCGAGCTCTGCGGGTACTGCGCACCCGCGTTCGCACCGGTGCCCGTACCCGAACCGCGGGCGTCGGCGACGGTCGGGACGGCCAGCAGCTGGCCCGCGACGGCGGCCACGGCGGCACCCACGACGCAGGTCCGGCGGACGAGCAGTCGGGTGGCGGCGGCGCGACTGACGGAGGAGGTCATGTGATCCTCTTTCAGGATGAAACGGACATTCAGACCCCATCGGACCATGACACCCGGTCATACAAGCTTCACATTCCGCCACCGCGACCGGCGATCCGTCGCAGATCCACTCCATAGGACGGCCCGCCGTCGTCCCTTCGGGCGACAGCGGGCCGGAAACGGTTTGAGCGGCCGTCAGCCGCTCACAGCACCTGGAGGTTCTTCCGCAGCTCGAACGGGGTGACCTCGGAGCGGTACTCCTCCCACTCCTTGTGCTTGTTCCTGAGGAAGAAGTCGAAGACGTGCTCGCCGAGGGTCTCGGCGACGAGTTCGCTGCGCTGCATCAGGTCGATGGCCTCGCCGAGGTTCTGCGGCATCGGCTGGATGCCGAGGGCGCGGCGCTCGGAGTCGGTCAGCGCCCACACGTCGTCGTCGGCGCCGGGCGGGAGCTCGTAGCCCTCCTCGATGCCCTTCAGGCCGGCCGCGAGGGTGACGGCGTAGGCGAGGTACGGGTTGCAGCCGGTGTCCAGGGAGCGGACCTCGATCCGGGTGGAGCCCTGCTTGCCCGGCTTGTACATCGGCACCCGGATCAGCGCCGAGCGGTTGTTGTGGCCCCAGCAGATGTACGAGGGCGCCTCGCCGCCGGCCCCGGCGGTGCGCTGGGAGCCGCCCCAGATCCGCTTGTAGGAGTTCACCCACTGGTTGGTGACGGCGGCCGTCTCGGCGGCGTGCTTCAGCAGCCCGGCGATGAAGGACCGGCCGACCTTGGAGAGCTGGTACTCGGCGCCGGACTCGTGGAAGGCGTTGCGGTCGCCCTCGAACAGCGAGACGTGGGTGTGCATGCCGCTGCCGGGGTGCTCGGAGAACGGCTTGGGCATGAAGCTCGCGTGCACGCCCTGCTCCAGCGCGACCTCCTTCATGACCAGCCGGAAGGTCATGATGTTGTCGGCGGTGGAGAGCGCGTCGGCGTAGCGCAGGTCGATCTCCTGCTGGCCGGGGGCGCCCTCGTGGTGCGAGAACTCGACCGAGATGCCCATCGACTCCAGCATGGTGATCGCCTGGCGGCGGAAGTCGTGGCCCACCCCGCGCGGGGTGTGGTCGAAGTAGCCGGACTGGTCGGCGGGGATCGGCGGGGTGCCGTCGCCGGGCAGGTTCTTCAGCAGGAAGAACTCGATCTCCGGGTGTGTGTAGAAGGTGAAGCCCTGCTCGGAGGCCTTCTCCAGGGTGCGCTTGAGCACGAACCGGGGGTCGGCGAAGGAGGGCGAGCCGTCCGGCATCAGGATGTCGCAGAACATCCGGGCGGTGCCCGGGGTCTCCGAGCGCCACGGCAGGATCTGGAAGGTGGTCGGATCCGGCTTGGCGATCATGTCGGACTCGTACACCCGGGCGAACCCCTCGATCGCCGAGCCGTCGAACCCGATGCCCTCCTCGAAGGCCTGCTCCAGCTCGGCCGGCGCCACCGCGACCGACTTCAGGAAGCCGAGCACGTCGGTGAACCACAGCCGGACGAACCGGATGTCACGCTCTTCGAGCGTCCGAAGCACGAACTGCTGCTGCTTGCCCATGGGGACAGTCTCACCTCTGCTCTTTACGCTCGTGTTACGCCCCGGAGGTCGTGGAAAGACCTCGTAAAGCGGTTGCCCCCATCATGGCCGATCCCCGCCCGGCCCGGCAGTGCCGACCCCCGCCGCCGACCCTTGCCCAGGACATTGCGTCAGTTAGACGATTACACTCGGGGCATGCCCAATCTCCGTCTCGCCCTGTGCCAGACCGACCCCTGGGTCGGCGACCTCGCCCGCAACGGCGACGAGGTGGTGCGCCGGACCAAGCAGGCCGCGGAGGCCGGCGCGCAGCTGGTCGCCTTCCCCGAGATGGCCCTCACCGGGTACCCGGTGGAGGACCTCGCCCTGCGCCACTCCTTCGTCGAGGCCTCCCGCGCCGCGCTGGTCGCCCTGGCCGCCCGGCTGGCGGCGGAGGGGCTGGGCGGGGTCCCGGTGGTGGTCGGCTACCTCGGGCGCTCCGAGCACGCCTCGCCGCGCTTCAACCGCCCGGCCGGCTCCCCGCAGAACTGCGCCGCCGTGCTGCACCGGGGCGAGGTGGTGACCCGCTTCGCCAAGCACCACCTGCCCAACTACGGCGTGTTCGACGAGTTCCGCTGGTTCGTCCCGGGCGACCAGCTGCCGGTACTGCGGCTGCACGGGGTGGACGTCGCGCTGGCGATCTGCGAGGACATCTGGCAGGACGGCGGCCGGGTCACCGCCGCCCGCGAGGCCGGCGCCGGGCTGCTCCTGGTGGTCAACGGTTCCCCGTACGAGCGGAACAAGGACGACCAGCGGCTGGAGCTGGTGCGGCGCCGGGCCGCCGAGGCGGGCTGCGCCCTGGCGTACGTCAACATGGTCGGCGGCCAGGACGAGCTGGTCTTCGACGGCGACTCGATCGTGGTCGGCGCGGACGGTGAAGTCCTGGCCCGCGCCCCGCAGTTCGAGGAGCACCTGCTGGTGCTGGACCTCGACCTGCCGGCCGCCGCCGGCGACGACACCGACGGCCTGCTGCTCAGCGACGGGCTGCACCTGGTCCGTACCGAGCTGGGCGGCGGGCCGCAGGCCGCGCCCGCCGAACCGCTCACCGCCGGGGTGGCGCCGCGGCTGTCCGACGAGGCCGAGATCTGGGCCGCGCTGGTCTCCGGCACCCGGGCGTACGTGGCCAAGAACGGCTTCGGCTCCGTGCTGATCGGCCTGTCCGGCGGCATCGACTCGGCGCTGGTGGCCGCGATCGCGGTGGACGCCGTCGGCGCGCCGAACGTGCACTGCGTCTCGATGCCCAGCCGCTACTCCTCCCAGCACTCCCGGGACGACGCGGCCGAGCTGGCCCGCCGGACCGGGCTGCGCTTCCGGACCGTCTCCATCGCCCCGATGTTCGACGCCTACCTGGGCGCCGTCGAGCTGACCGGCCTGGCCGAGGAGAACCTCCAGTCCCGGCTGCGCGGCACCCTGCTGATGGCGATCTCCAACCAGGAGGGGCACCTGGTGCTCGCGCCCGGCAACAAGAGCGAGCTGGCGGTCGGCTACTCGACCCTGTACGGCGACTCGGTGGGCGCCTACGGGCCCGTCAAGGACGTCTACAAGTCGCTGGTCTTCCGGCTGGCGCGCTGGCGCAACGAGGAGGCCGGGCGGCGCGGCGAGGTGCCGCCGATCCCGGAGCACACCATCACCAAGCCGCCGTCCGCCGAGCTGCGGCCGGACCAGGTGGACACCGACTCGCTGCCCGACTACGACCTGCTGGACGGCCTGCTGACCCGCTACATCGAGGGCGACGAGGGCCGGGACGCGATCGTGGCGGCCGGCTTCGACCCGGCCCTGGTGGACCGGGTGGTCCGGCTGGTCGACACCGCCGAGTACAAGCGGCGCCAGTACCCGCCGGGCCCGAAGATCTCGGCCAAGAACTTCGGCCGGGACCGCCGGCTGCCGATCACCAACCGCTGGCGCCGCGGCTGACCCCCACCCGGCCAGCGCTCACCCGGCCGGCCCTCAGGAGGAGTACCGGTACGTGGCGGCCACCGGGAGGTGGTCGCTGCCGTCCCGGGGCAGGGTGCGGGAGTCCACCGGCTTCAGCCCGCCCTTGCTCATGATCTGGTCGATCCGGGCCATCGGGAAGGCGGCCGGCCAGCTGAAGCCGAAGCCGTCCCCGGCGGCGCCCTGGGCCGAGCGCATCTGCGAGGTGACCGGCGCCAGGCTGCGGTCGTTCATGGTGCCGTTGAGGTCGCCGAGCAGCAGAACCTTCTTCAGCGGCTCGGCCTGGATCGCGTCGCCGAGCGCCTGCGCGCTGACGTCCCGCTGGTTGACGGTGAAGCCGCCCTCGGCCTTCAGCCGCACCGAGGGCAGGTGCGCGACGTACACCGCGACCGGGCCCTGCGGGGTGGTGACCTCGGCCCGGAAGGCCCTGGTCCAGCCGATCTTCAGGTCCACCGGGGTGACGTCGCCGATCGGGTACTTCGACCAGAGCCCGACGGTGCCCTCCACGGTGTGGTGCGGGTAGGCGGCGGCGAGCCCGGTCTCGTACGAGCGCAGCTGCTTGCCGGCCAGCTCCTGCAGAGCGACGATCTGGGCGCCGGAGTCCACCAGGGTGCGGACGGTGCCCGGCACGTCGGTGTTGGCGGCGGCGACGTTGTGGCTGACCACCGTCCAGTCGCCCTTGCCGCCGCTCTTGTCGCTCAGCAGGCCGCCGAACAGGTTGGCCCAGAGCACGACGGGCAGCAGCAGGGCGATCAGCGCGGTGGCGGAGCGGCGCAGCAGCGCGGGCACCAGCAGCACCGGGACGGCCAGGCCCAGCCAGGGCAGGAAGGTCTCCAGCAGGCTGCCGAGGTTGCCGGCGCTGTTGGGGACCTCGGCGTGCAGGGCGATCAGCGCGGCGGTGAGCACGGCCAGCACGGCGACCACCAGGCCGCGCCGCCAGGTGGTGCTGCCGCGGGCGTCCCGGCCCCAGTGGCGCAGGCCGAGGAAGCCGCCTCGACGCGACGCGGGGGCCGGGCCGTCGGCGCCGCCCCCTGGGGCCGCGATCCGTTCGGTCCTGTCCGCCTGCGCCATGAAGTGGCTCCCGTTCGCTCGTGCCGCCGCCGTTCCGGTACCCGGACCGTCGAAGGTGCGGGCACGACCGGACCGGTGCCGGTTTGATCGGATACCCGGCTCAGCCTATGCCGGGACAGACGTCGGGCCCGCTGAGCGGGTTCCGGCGTGGCCCGGTTTGGTGAGCGAGGCCACGTCCGGTCCGGTGGGCGAGGCCACGTCCGGTCCGGTGGGCGCGGCCGCGTCCGGGGCGCCGTCCGGCCGGGTCAGCGGGGTGCGAGGCCTTCGAGCATGGAGTCGACCAGCTTGCGGGCCAGGTCCGGGTCCTCCAGGTCGGAGTCGTCCCACAGGATGCTGCGGTAGAGGATCGGCCCCATCAGCAGGTCGTTGAGCAGTTCCAGGTCGAGGTCGTCGCGGATCACGCCCTCGGCGACGGCCCGGCGGATCAGGCCGAGCCCGACCTCCCGGCGGGGCTTGATCACCCGTTCCCGGTAGGCGGTGTACAGCTCGGGCAGGGTCTGCATCTGGCCGAGGGCGGCCTTGAGCACCCAGCGGGTGCGCTTGGCCAGGCCGCGCCGGCGGACGTGGTCCACCAGGGCGATCAGGTCGGCCCGGGCACCGGCGCCGGTGGGCTCCGGCAGCGGCTCCTCCAGTCGGCTGACCACGTCGACCAGCAGGGCCTCCTTGTTGGGCCAGCGCCGGTAGATGGTGGCCTTGCCGACGCCGGCGGCGGCGGCGATGCCCTCGATGGTGAGCTCGGACAGCGCGGTGCCGCCGGCCATCAGGTCCTCGACGGCCCCGAAGATGGCCTGCTCGGCGGCCTCGCTGCGGGGCCGGCCACGGCGTACCTCCGCGCAGTGCTGCCCGGTGCCGGCGGTCGGCGTGTCCGTCTTCATCCCCGCTGTCTCTCCCTCGTCCTCCCCGGTCGCCCTGGCGCCGTGGGGTGTCCTCCGGTGGGCCCTCGGCAGGGGGCCTGCCGGGACCGAGGCCCCGCCACCCGGGCGTACCCGGGTGACAGGGCCATTGTCACTCAGTCGCGGTACGGCCGGCCGCCGGTCAGGCGTCCGCGGCCGCGGACTCCCGCTCCTGGCCGCGCTGCTCGGGGGCCGGCCCGGCCGGTCCCGCGGGGGAGGCCGAGCGGCCCGGCAGCAGGAACCAGGCGACGACGGCGCCGATCACCGAGACGCCCACCGAGAGCGAGGCGACCACGTGCATGGCGTGGATGAAGGAGTCGTTCGCCGGGGCGACCAGCGCCTCGCCGCCGGGGATGCGGCCGGCGATGGCCAGGGTGGCCTCCAGCGACTCGCCGGCCTTGTCGCGCAGTCCCTCGGGCAGGTGGGTCAGGGTGTCGGCCATCCCGTCGCGGTAGACGGTGGAGAGCACCGCGCCGAGCACGGCGACCCCGAGCGAGCCGCCGACCTGGCGGAAGGTGTTGTTGACGGCCGAGCCGGCGCCGGCCTTCTCGCGGGGCAGCGAGGCCATGATCGCGACGGTGACCGGCGGCATGACGTGCGCCATGCCCGCGCCCATCACCAGGCCGAGCAGGACCAGCACCCAGATCGGGGTGGTGGCGGTCAGCACGACGTAGCCGACGAAGCCGAGCGCGACCAGCAGCATGCCGCCGGCGGCGGTGGCGGCGACGCCGAGGCGGTCGACCACCAGCCGGGCCCGCGGCGCGAACACCAGCTGGGCGGCGGCCAGCGGCAGCATCAGCACACCGGCCTGGAGGGCGCTGTAGCCGCGCACGCTCTGGATGTAGAAGACGCCGAAGAAGGAGACGCCCATCAGCGCGAAGAAGATCACGCCGACGACCACCACGGAGGCGCTGAACACCCGGTTGCGGAACCAGGTGACGTCCAGCGCGGGGAACGCGGTGCGGCGCTCGTACCAGACGAAGGCGACCAGCGCGACGACGCCGACCAGGGTCGGCACCCAGGCCCCGGCCGCGGTGAAGTCGGCCAGCTCGCCGCCCTTGATGATGCCGTAGATCAGCGCGACCAGGCCGATGATCGACAGCAGCACGCCGATCGGGTCCATCCGGCCCGGGTTGGGGTCCTTGGACTCGGGGACCAGGATCACCATCGCTATCACCGCGACGACCACGATCGGGACGTTGACCAGGAAGACCGAGCCCCACCAGAAGTGCTCGATCAGCAGGCCGCCGGTGATCGGGCCGATGGCGATGGCCAGGCCGACCGCGCCGGCCCAGATCCCGATCGCCTTGGGCTGCTCGGAGCGCTCGAAGACGTTCATGATGATCGCCAGCGTGGCGGGCATCGCGAGCGCGCCGCCGACGCCCATCAGGGCGCGGTAGCCGATGAGTTCACCGGGCGAGGCGGCCAGTGCGGACAGCAGCGAGGCGATCCCGAAGACCACCATGCCGGCCAGCAGCGCGCGCTTGCGGCCGAACCGGTCGCCGAGCAGGCCGGAGGTGAACAGCAGCCCGGCGAAGACCAGGGTGTAGGAGTTGATCGACCATTCCAGGTCGCTCTGGGTGGCCCCGAGGCCGACCGGCGCGGGGGTCGCGATGGTCTTCATCGCGACGTTGAGGATCGAGTTGTCGAGCACGACGACGAGCAGGGCGAGCAGCAGGGTGCCGAGGATCGCCCAGCGCCGACGGTGGATGGCTTCCGGCACGCGGGGTGGCGCGGCTGCGGTGGTCATGGGTGTTCCCGTCCGTGGTGGTGTGGCACTGGCGGGCAATTCCGAGCCGAATGCGTCTCGCAACCCCCCGCACCAGACTAGCGGCCGATACGATACGAGACGAACCCGTTTCGTAAAGAGCAGGCAAATTCGGGGGCCTCCCGCGCACCCCGGCGCGGGGCGCCCGCGCACCCGGTGCGGCGCGGATCGCACCCGGTGTGGCGTGGATCGCACCGGGACGAACGCACCCCTCTTTGCGCCGGAGCCGGGGCGTGCAAGCATGGAGGTGATCCGGGGACGCCGTACGGCGCCACGAGACGACAACCCTTCAGGAGTCCGTTCGATGAACGCTTCTACGCCTTCGCCTGCCCAGAACCAGGCGTCGACCACCACCCTCTACGGCGGGGTCACCAACCGCCGGGTCACCGTCCGCGACCTCGCCGCCGCCAAGCAGCGCGGCGAGAAGTGGTCGATGCTGACCGCCTACGACGCCCTCACCGCGGGCGTGTTCGACGAGGCCGGCATCCCGGTGCTGCTGGTCGGCGACTCGGCGGGCAACTGCCACCTCGGCTACGAGACCACCGTCCCGGTGACCATGGATCAGATGGTGATGCTCTCCGCCGCCGTCGTCCGCGGCACCAAGCGGTCCATGATCGTCGCCGACCTGCCGTTCGGCTCCTACCAGGAGTCCCCCGCCCAGGCCATGCACAACGCGGCCCGGCTGATGAAGGAGGCCGGGGTCGGCGCGGTCAAGCTGGAGGGCGGGGAGCGCAGCGCCCGCTCGATCGAGCTGCTGGTCGAGGCCGGCGTCCCGGTGATGGCCCACATCGGCCTCACCCCGCAGTCCGTGCACGCCCTCGGCGGCTACCCGGTCCAGGGCCGGGGCGACGAGGCGGCCCACCAGCTGCTCCGCGACGCCAAGGCCGTCCAGCAGTCCGGCGCCTTCGCGGTCGTGCTGGAGGCCGTCCCGGCCGAGCTGGCCGCCCAGGTCACCGAGCAGCTGGCGATCCCGACCGTCGGCATCGGCGGCGGCCCGGACACCGACGCCCAGGTGCTGGTCTGGACCGACATGGCCGGCATGACGGCCGGCCGGGTGCCCAAGTTCGTCAAGCAGTACGCCGACCTGCGCACCGTCCTCGGCGACGCCGCCCGCGCCTACGCCCAGGACGTCCGCACCGGTGCCTTCCCCGCGGCCGAGCACAGCTTCACGTAAGGACCGCCGCCGGCGGCCCCGCTCCCCCGCCGGGAGCGGGGCCGCTGCCGTTCCCGGCCCCGCGGCGGCCGCTGACAGCGGCGTGACAGCGAACCGACAGCGCACCGCCCCGGCCGACAGGGAGCTGACAGCCGGGGCGGACAGCCTGGGGGCATGACACGAATCGCGACAGCCCCGAACGACCGGGGAACCACTTCCGGGAACGCCGTGGAGGTGCGGGGCATCGTCAAGCACTACGGCGAGACGAAGGCCCTCGACGGGGTCGACCTGACCGTCCGGGAGGGCACCGTGCTCGCCCTGCTCGGCCCCAACGGCGCGGGCAAGACCACCCTGGTGCGCGTCCTCTCCACCCTGATCAAGCCGGACGCCGGCACCGCGTACGTCGGCGGCTACGACGTGCTGCGCCAGCCCAAGCAGCTGCGCCGCACGATCGGCCTCACCGGCCAGTACGCCTCCGTGGACGAGCTGCTCTCCGGGTACGAGAACCTCTACCTCATCGGTCGGCTGCTCGACCTCCCGCGCCGGGAGGCCAGGGCCCGGGCCGCCGAGCTGCTGGAGCGCTTCTCCCTCACCGAGGCCGCCAAGCGGACCGCCAAGACCTACTCCGGCGGCATGCGCCGCCGCCTCGACCTGGCCGCCAGCATGATGGGCCGCCCCCGGGTGCTCTACCTGGACGAGCCCACCACCGGCCTGGACCCGCGCACCCGCAACGAGGTCTGGGACGAGGTGCAGCGGATGGTCGCCGAGGGCAGCACCGTGCTGCTGACCACCCAGTACATGGAGGAGGCGGAGCAGCTCGCGAACGAGCTGACCGTCATCGACCGCGGCCGGGTGATCGCCAACGGCGCCGTCTCCGAGCTCAAGGCCAAGGTCGGCGGCCAGACCCTCCAGGTCCGCCCGGCCCACCCGGCCGAGCTGCCCGAGATGGCCCGCTGCCTGCACGAGAGCGGCGTCCTCAACGCCACCGTCTCCACCGACACCGGGCTGCTCGCGGTGCCGATCACCGGCGAGGAGCAGCTGACCGCGGTGATCGGCGTACTCGGCACCCGCGGCTTCGCCATCGCCGGCATCGACACCAAGGTGCCCAGCCTGGACGAGGTCTTCCTCGCCATCACCGGCAAGCCCGCGTCCGCCGCCGTGCCCGCCCCCAGCCTCGCCAAGGAGCCCGTCGCATGACCACCGCCACGCTCACCCCCTCCCGGGCCCGGGACACCCGGCCCCCGGTGGAGGACTCCCGGATCGGCCTGACCGGCACCCTGCGCCACGTCGGCGCGCTGACCCGGCGCAACCTGATGCGGATCAAGGCCGACCCGGAGTCGATGTTCGACGCCGTGCTGATGCCCGTCATCTTCACCGTGCTGTTCGTCTACGTCTTCGGCGGCGCGATGGCCGGCGACCAGGACACCTACAAGCAGTACCTGATCCCCGGCCTGCTCGGGCAGACCGGCCTCACCCTCGCGATGGCCGTCGGCACCGGCCTCAACAGCGACTTCCAGAGCGGCGTGATGGACCGCTTCCGCACCCTGCCGATCGGCCGGGCCTCCGTCCTGCTGTCCAAGATCGTCGCCGAGACCCTCCGCGGGCTGCTCTCCTTCGCGATCCTGATCGGCTTCGCGATGTGCATCGGCTTCGAGGTGAAGACCGGACCGCTGGAGGTGCTGGCCACGATCGGCCTGGCCCTGCTGTTCGGCATGTCGATCGTCTGGATCTCGATGCTGCTGGGCATGGCCCTGCGCAGCGCCCAGGCCGTCCAGGGCGTGGCCATGCTGGTCCTGATGCCGATGCAGTTCGGCAGCTCGATCTTCGCCCGGACCGACACCATGCCGGGCTGGCTGCAGTCCTTCACCAAGGTCAACCCGCTCTCGGCGCTGGCCGACGCCTCCCGCTCCCTGCTCAACGGCACGGGTCCGGTGGCCCACCCGGTGATGATCGTGCTGATCTGGTCGGCCGCCGTGACCGCCGTCTTCGCCCCGCTGGCGGTCGCCCGGTTCCGCAAGCGGACCTGACCCCCATGACCACCGTCGGCTCCCCCGGCCCTCGCCGGGGAAGGCCGCCGGGCAGGACGGCCGGCCGCCCCGGACAGGCGCCGGCCGCCGTACGGGCCCGTGCGGCCGGTGACCAGGGGACGGGCACCGGCCGCACGGGCACCGGCTGTACGGGATCCGACCGCCCGGGCCCGACCGCGCCGTGGCTAGCCGAGCAGCCCCTCCAGCAGCTCGAAGACCTGCTCCTGGGTCATCCCGACCCCGCCGGCCCGGGCCTCCTCGTACCCCGCGTCCCCCAGCGACTCCCGCAGGGCCGCCTCCGAACGCGCCCGCTCGACCCGGTCCAGGTAGCCGCCCTTCGGGCCGTTCAGCCCGCCGTGGGCGCCGGCCAGCACGGCCGCCGCCCGGGCCCGCCCGAGGTCCCCGTCGCGCTGGGCGAAGCTGCCCAGCACCGCCGTCACCGCGGGCACCACCATGACCGTCATGTGCTCGGCGAAGCCGCTCGCGGCCGTCACCGCCCGCAGCTGCCGCCAGCCGGCGCGCAGCAGGTCGAGCCCCGCCTCCGGGTCCCCGGCCCGGGCGGTGATCCAGCCGCGGGCGCTCATCAGCATCCCGGTCACCAGGCTCGGCGCGAAGCCGCCGACCCGGACTATGTCCAGCTCGTCCAGCTCGGCCAGCGCCTGCGCGAACTCGCCGCGGTGGGCGTGGATGCCGCAGAGCGTCAGGTGGCCGAACATCAGCGCCCCGGTGGTGGCCTGGTTGAGGCCCGGGGTGTCGATGGAGGCCAGCGCCTCGCGGACGACCCGCTCGCCGTGGTCCATGTCCTGCTCCAGCAGGGCGGTGCCCAGGTTCACCCGCAGGATCGGCACCTCCTGCGGCGCCCCCAGCTCCTCGATCAGCTCGATCGCCCGCGCGTACGCCTCGGCGGCGGCCGCGGCCTCGCCCCGGTTGGCCAGCGACTCGCCGTGCGCGGACAGCGCCTGGGAGATCCCCCAGAGGTCGCCCGACTGCTCGTACAGCTCCAGCGAGCGGGCGCCGTCCTCGATGCTCTGCTCGGCGCCGCTCGGCCAGTCGTTCATCATCCTGGCCCGGACCTGCAGGATGAACGCCAGGTCGCTCGGCCCGCCGTACTGCTCGCAGCCCTGGACGGCGTCGTCCATCAGGTCCTTCATCATGTCCAGGCGGCCGGCCAGGAAGGCGCCGAACACCCGCATCAGCGCCGGGAAGCGGTAGGACTGCGGCAGGTCCGGGGTGTAGGCGTCCATCAGCCGCTGGGCGACCTCGATCGCCTCCGGGTCCCCGAGGACGTCCAGGTTGCCCTCGAACAGCCCGATCAGCCGGAACATCGCCAGCAGCCGGCGGGCCTCCTCGACCACCGCCGTCGGCAGCGGCAGGTCGTACGCCAGCACGCCGCGCTCCAGCGGCACCGCCCGCGGGGCGTCCGGGCCGAACGGGTCCGGGCCGAGCGCGGCGATCGCGGTGTACCAGGTGCGCGCCTCCATGCTGTAGCCGCGCAGCGACCAGTACCAGCTCATGCCGATGGCGAGGAGCAGCGCCTGCTCCTCGTCCCGCAGGTCGATCGCGCGGCGCAGCGCCGTCCGGATGTTGTCCTGCTCGCGCTCCAGCACCGTCAGCCAGTGCAGCTGCCGGGGGCCGTGGATCTCCGCGTCGGCGGCGGCGAGCAGGGTGCGGAAGTGCGCCAGGTGGCGGGCCTCGGTGGCGGCGCGCTCGGCGGCGGACCCGGCGAGGCGCTCGGTCGCGTACTCGTGGATGGTCTCCAGCATCCGGTAGCGCGGCAGGCTGGCCCCGTCCAGGTCGGCCACCAGCAGGGACTTGTCGACCAGCGACAGCAGCAGGTCGGCGACCTCGCCGGGGGCCACCTCGACGCCGTCGGCGCAGACCGCCTCGGCGTCCTCCAGCTGCCAGCCGCCCGCGAACACCGAGAGCCGGCGCAGCACCGCCCGCTCCCGCTTGCCCAGCAGGTCCCAGCTCCAGTCGACCACCGCGCGCAGCGTCTGCTGGCGCGGCAGCAGGGTGCGGCTGCCCGCGGTGAGCAGCGCGAACCGGCCGTCCAGCCGGTCGGCTATCTGGCGCGCCGTCATCACCCGCAGCCGGGCCGCGGCCAGTTCGATGGCCAGCGGCAGCCCGTCCAGCCGGCGGCAGATCTCGGCGCAGGCCTCCGGGTCGCCCTGCGGGTCGAAGCCGGGACGGGCGGCGGCGGCGCGCTCGACGAACAGCCGCAGCGCGACCGGGTCGGGCAGCGGCTCGACCGGCAGCACCGTCTCCCCGGGCACGCCCAGCGGCTCGCGGCTGGTGGCGAGCACCGTCAGCCCGGGGCACTCGGCGAGCAGGACGTCGGCGAGGTCGGCGGCGGCCTGGATCAGGTGCTCGCAGTTGTCCAGGACGAGCAGCATCCGGCGGTGGCCGCAGTGCTCGACCAGCCGGCGCACCGGGTCCTCGGCCCGCTTCTCGATCACCTCGGCGACCATGCTGGTGCTGTGCAGCACGATCTCGCGCAGGCCGAGCGCCGAGACCACGGCGGCGGGCACCGCGTCCGGGCTCTCCAGCGGGGCGAGTTCGGCCACCCAGACGCCGCCCGGCCAGCCTCCGGCGGCCTGTTCGGCGCGTCCGGCCTCGGTCGAGAGGCTGGTCTTGCCGGAGCCGCCGGGGCCGGTCAGCGTCACCAGCCGACGGTCCGTCAGCATCCCGCGCAGCGCGGCGAGATCGTCCTCGCGGCCGACGAAGCTGGTCAGCCGGCCGCGCAGGTTGCCGACGGTGCGCGGGAGTTGGGGGGCAGCGGCGGGTACGGACGCGGACGCGGGCGCGGCGTGGACCGGCTCCGGCGCCTCCGGGGCGAGCAACTCGGCGTACAGGGACTGGAGTCCGCGACCCGGGTCGGCGCCGAGCTCCTCGGCCAGGGCCCGCCTGGTCCGCTCGTAGTGGCGCAGCGCCTCGGCCGTCCGTCCGCTCTCGTGCAGCGCCCGGATCATCAGCAGCTGCAACGACTCGTCCAGCGGCTGCCGTTCGCACAGCTCGGCCAGCTCGGCGACCAGGTCGGCGGCGCGGCCGAGGCCGAGGTCGGCGGTGATCCGGTGGCGGCGGGCCTCCTCGCGCTGGGCCTCCAGCCGGACGGCCGGGCCGGTGCGGTCCGGCAGGTCGGCCAGCGCGGGGCCG
>NZ_LFVW01000256.1:0-15092 GCF_001182915.1 Kitasatospora sp. MY 5-36 | reverse complement strand
CGCGCAGGCGGGCGCCGAAGAGGTCGGCGCCGCGGAGCTCGCGGCGGCGCGGGACGGCCGCGCGGACCAGTTCGCCGGCCCGCAGCAGCAGCTCGCTGACCCGCTGCCGGTGGGCCGGGACGTCGACGGCGAGGATCTCCTCGGGGGTGCCGCCGGCCAGCCGGTCGGTCTCCGCCAGCGCCTGCCGCAGTTCGTCGTGGACGGGCTGGGCGGGGGCGAAGGTGAGCGCCTCGGCGAGGTACCGGAGCAGCTCGTGCAGCTGCCGCACGACCGGGAAGACGTCGAACATCGCCTTGGCGCTGTCCGGCTCCTCGCGCCAGCTGCGGCCGCCGAAGGTCACCTGGGAGACCCGCTGCCCGGCGCCGAAGCAGTCGTAGACGGTGCAGCCCTGGAAGCCCTTGTCGCGCAGCCGCACGTGGATGCCGCAGCTGAAGTCGGTCTGGAGGTTGTGGCAGGGGCTGCCGGCCTGCTTGTTCATGGCGAAGTCGGACCCGGCGGCGAACGGCAGGGCGACGCAGCAGAGCCCGAAGCAGCTGCCGCAGTCGGCCCGGAGCGCGGTCGGCTGCGGGGTCGGTGGCGGGGTCGGCGCGGCCGCCGTCTGGTCCTGCGGCGACTCGGTCTCGCGCACGTTCCGGGGTCCTTCCAGCAGCGGGGCGCCGGTCGGCGCGGTGAACCCCGAAATCCTACTGGGCAGACGACCCTCGGCGCCGGTAAGCTGCCCAGCGCAGTAGAGACCATTACACACGGGGGTGGGTGCCATGCGGGAGCCGGACATCAGGGAACTGGTCCGGATGTGGATCTCGGGCTGGGCCGTCTCGCGCGGCTCCGCCGAGCCGGTGGACCAGCCCTGGGGCTGGAGCATCGACGTCGGCGCGCCGGTCGGCGAGGTCGGCCGGCACGTGCTGCCGGAGCCGACCGAGGCCGAGGTCCGCAAGCTCGGCGAGACCGTCACCGCGCCGACCACCTGGCTGAAGCTGTTCGCCGAGGACGCCACCGTGCGCCCCTGGCTGGACGAACGGTGGCGGCTGGACGCGCCGGGCTTCCTGATGAGCGTCCCGCTCGTCCCCGAGCGGCCCGAGGCCCCGGCCGGGTACACCGTGACCACCTGGGAGCGGGGCGGGATCCTCCGGGCGCTGGTGCGCACCGGGGACGGGCACCTCGCCGCCCGCGGCCAGGCGGGCCTGGCCGGCCCCGTGGCCGTACCGGACCAGATCACCACCGCACCGGAGCACCGCCGCCGGGGCCTGGGCGCCCTGGTGATGCGGACGCTCCAGTCCGCCGCGCACGAGCGGGGCGCGCGCACCGGCGTGCTGGTCGGCACCCCGGAGGGGCAGGCGCTCTACACGGCGCTCGGCTGGACCACCCACGCCCCGATGGCGAGCCTGGTCCTCGACGCGCCGGGCGTCCACGACACCGAGTAGGCCGGGGCCCGTGGCACCCGGGCGGCGGGCCTCAGCGGTACGGCAGCAGCTCCGGCCGCTTCGCCGGGCGGCCGTCGCCCGAGGAGCGGCCGGTGAGGCGGCGGCCGATCCACGGGCCGACGTGGGTGCCCAGCCAGCGGGCGTCCTCGCGCAGCCGCTCGCCGCGGCCGGCCGGGGCGGCGGCGGGCAGCGGGGCGCGCCAGTCGAAGGCGGCGGGGCGGCCGAGCGCCTCCAGCACGCCCTCGGCGACCCGGCGGTGCCCCTCGGGCGACAGGTGCAGGCGGTCCTCGGCCCACAGCCGGCGGTCGTCGAAGCACGGCGCGGAGAACAGGTCGACCACGACGAAGCCGTCCTGCCGGCCCAGTTCCTGGACGAAGGCCTTCATCCGCAGGATCGCGGGCAGCAGCCGGGCGCCGCCCGCCATCCTGCGGGTCGGGTCGGTGCTGGTGAACAGCACGACGGTCGCGCCGGTGGCGCGCAGCCCGTCGGCGCAGCGGCCGAGCAGCCGCTCGACGGCGTCGATGTCGCAGCCGGGGCGCAGCACGTCGTTGAGGCCGCCGGCCAGGGTGACCAGCTCGGCGCCCATCGCGGCGGCGGGGGCGAGCTGCTCGTCGTGGATCTGGCCGATGAGCTTGCCGCGGACGGCGAGGTTGGCGTACCGGAAGCCGGTGCCCGCGGACTCCGGCTCGGCGTGCTCAGCGTGCTCAGAGCCTTCGCTGTGCTCAGAGCGTTCGGCGCGCCCAGAGCGTTCGGCGTGCTCCGCGTGCTCGGCGGCCAGTGCCGAGGCGACCCGGTCGGCCCAGCCCCGGTAGTGGCCGTCCGGCAGCAGGTCGTCGCACATGCCCTCGGTGAAGGAGTCGCCGACGGCGACGTAGCTGCGGTAGGGGGTGGGCACGGGCTGGCCTCCGCTCTCCCGGGATGACTCCGGCGGTTCGACGATCCGACGATCGTACGTGCGTGCCCGTCCGGAACCGCAGCGGGCCCCGGCGGCTCCGGCGGACCCCCGACGGTCCCCGGCGACCACCGGCGAACCTCGGCGCTCATCGCACGCCGATCGTTCGTTTATCGGCCCGGGCCATCCTGAGCCCACGGGGCGGCGGTCGGCGACGGGGGCCTTGCCGCCGCCCCAACCAGGCCACCATGCCCGCCGCAGGCACCGCGCCCACCGCGACGGTCAGCCCGTCACGGCCACCGCCTCCTCGCCGGCCTCCTCGCCCGCCTTCCGGGGCGTGAACCAGTGCTCGCGCACGGCGTCGGTGGGCCGCTGCTCGCCGAGGGCGGCCAGGCCCCACTCCCCCAGTGCCTCGATGACCGGCCGCAGTTCGCGGCCGCGCCCGGTCAGCTCGTAGACCGTCGCGTTGGCGGGCCGCTCCAGTCGGCGGCGGGCGATCAGTCCGTCGCCCTCCAGCTGCTTGAGCCGGGCGGCCAGGATGTCGGTGGAGACGCCGGGCAGGTCGGCGTGCAGGTCGGTGTAGCGGCGCGGGCCGCCGAGGAGCTCACGGACGATCAGGAGGCTCCAGCGCTCCCCCACCGCGTCCAGGGCGCGGGCGACGGCGCAGTACTGGTCGTAGCTTCGGCGTGACATGCGGATCAGCATAGCCAAGAGGTTGGACTTTCCAAGTACTCACTTGGTAGAACAAAGCTGAAGCAACGGAGCGGTGGTGACGGTCGGGAGGCCGCAGATGGAGTTTCGACAGTCCAGCAAGCTGAATGACGTGTGCTACGAGATCCGGGGCCCGGTGGTCGACCAGGCCAACGCCCTGGAGGAGGCCGGGCACAGCGTGCTGCGGCTGAACACCGGCAACCCCGCCCCCTTCGGCTTCGAGGCGCCCGAGGAGATCCTCCAGGACATCATCCGCAACCTGCCCAAGGCGCACGGCTACAGCGACTCGCGCGGCATCCTGCCGGCCCGTCGCGCGGTGGTGCAGTACTACCAGCAGCGCGGGGTCGAGGGCGTCACCGTCAACGACGTCTACCTCGGCAACGGCGTCTCCGAGCTGATCCAGATGGCCGTCACCGCGCTCGTGGACGACGGCGACGAGGTGCTCGTGCCGATGCCCGACTACCCGCTCTGGACGGCCGTGGTCCGGCTGGCCGGCGGCAAGGCCGTGCACTACCTGTGCGACGAACAGGCCGAGTGGTACCCGGACCTGGACGACATCGCCGCCAAGATCACCGCCCGCACCAAGGCGATCGTCGTCATCAACCCCAACAACCCCACCGGCGCGGTCTACCCGAAGGAACTGCTGGAGGGCATCCTCGACCTGGCCCGCCGCCACCACCTGATGGTGCTGGCCGACGAGATCTACGACAAGATCCTCTACGACGACACCGAGCACCACTGCCTGGCCGCCCTGGCCGACGACGTCCTCACCCTCACCTTCAACGGCCTCTCCAAGGCCTACCGGGTGGCCGGCTTCCGCAGCGGCTGGCTGGTCGTCTCCGGGCCCCGGCAGCACGCCACCGACTACCTGGAGGGCCTGACCATGCTCTCCGGCATGCGGCTGTGCCCCAACGTGCCCGCCCAGTACGCCGTGCAGGCCGCGCTCGGCGGCCACCAGTCCATCAACGACCTGGTGCTGCCCGGCGGCCGGCTCACCGAGCAGCGCGACATCGCGGTCAAGGCGCTCAACGAGATCCCCGGCGTCAGCTGCGTCAAGCCCAAGGGCGCGCTGTACGCCTTCGCCAGGCTGGACCCGGCGGTGCACCGGATCGTCGACGACGAGCGGTTCGTGCTGGACCTGCTGCTGCGCGAGAAGATCCACGTCGTCCAGGGCACCGGCTTCAACTGGCCCCGCCCGGACCACTTCCGCTTCGTCACCCTGCCCCGGGCCGACGACCTGGAGACGGCCATCAACCGGATCGGGCGCTTCCTCGCGACGTACCGGCAGAGCTGACCGCCTAGGCTCTGGGTCGTGACCGTCCTGCGCTCCATCGCCCTGTTCGTCCTCGCCGCCCTCGCCGAGATCGGCGGCTGCTGGCTGATCTGGCAGAGCGTGCGCGAGCAACGGCCGTGGTGGCTGGCCGGGGTGGGCGTGGTGGTGCTCGGCGCGTACGGCTTCGTCGCGGCCCTGCAGCCGGACAGCCACTTCGGCCGGGTGCTGGCCGCGTACGGCGGGGTGTTCGTGGCCGGCTCGCTGCTGTGGGGCATGGCCGTGGACGGCTTCCGGCCGACCCGCTACGACGTGCTGGGCGCGCTGATCTGCCTGGCCGGGGTCGCCGTCATCATGTACGGCCCCCGGCGCTGAACGCACCGGTGCCCCGGTGTCGGACCCATCTCCGACACCGGGGCACCGTCACGACCGCCGGGCCCCGTCACCCTCGCCGGGGCACCGTCGCGACCGGCGGGGACTACCAGCCCCAGCCGCCGCCCTGGCCATCGTCGTCCCGGTCCGAGTCCCAGCCCTCGCCGACCGTGCGCAGGATCGTGTAGTTGTCGATCTGCGTGCCGTCCTCGGCCAGCGCGGTGACCTTCATGACCGACTTCTGGCCCAGGTGCTTCGGGGTGACGTCGACCTTGATGAAGGAGTAGCCGGTGTAGCGCACCCGCGACCACTGGATGGTCTCGGGGGTCTTCACCTTGCCCTTGCTCCAGTAGTAGGTCTTGACCTCGTCCTGGTGGTTCTCGTGCCCCTCGTAGGTGTCCGGCACGTCGAACTTGTACAGGCTGCGGCCGGCCGCGCCCGCGGTGACGTAGACCACGCCGTCCTTGGCCGGCTCGATGGTGGCGCCGCTCGGCACCTGCTTCGAGACCTTGTTGCCGAGGATCGCGTCGGTGCGCTCGTAGATGTGGTTGTGGCCGTTGATGACCAGGTCCACCCGGTACTTCTCGAACAGCGGCACCCAGGCCTCGCGGACACCGCCCTCGGAGGCGTGCGCGACGGTGGTGGAGAAGGCGCAGTGGTGGAAGAAGACCACGACGAAGTCGATGGTCTCGTCGTTGCGCAGGTCCTTGAGGGTGCGCTCCAGCCACTTGGTCTGCTTGTTCGCCGAGATGCCCAGGTTGGCCGGGATCTCGTAGGAGACGTCGTTGGCGTCCAGCGAGATGACGCCGACGTTCTTGTAGCGGAAGGTGTAGACGCCGGGGACCTGGCGCGGGTCCGGGCCGTTGTTCGGCAGGAAGAAGCGGGCGTTCTCGCCGCCGTAGCCGTTCGGCGAGTACCAGGCCTCGATGTCGTGGTTGCCGTACGCGACCATCCACGGGATCTCGGCGGCGACCGTCTCGGTCTGCACCAGGAAGTCGTCCCAGGTCTTCGCGTTGAAGACGGACTTGTCCGGGTCGGTGCCGGAACCGGCCGGGTCGGCGTAGCAGATGTCGCCGGCGTGCAGGTGGAAGGCCGGGTTCTGCGCCTTGATGATGTGGTCGTTGCCGGCCGCGTGCGCGCTGACGCCCTGGTCGCCGAAGGCGGTGAAGGTGAACGGCTCGTACACCTTGCCCCAGCGGTGGTCGCGGGACGGCGCGGTGCGGAAGGTGTGCAGGGTGGAGATCTGCTGCTGCGCGGCCGGGTCGAAGCCCTCGTGGCCGACACCGTAGTAGTAGGTGGTGTCGGGGCGCAGGTCCTCCAGCGCCACGTGCAGGTAGTACTGGTCCACCGGCTGGCTGTTCGGGGTCAGCGCCGGGGTGTGCAGGGCGCGGACCTCGGCCTGGACCTTGTGGCTCAGCTCCCACGGGGTCTTGCCGAAGCGCAGGAACGGCTTCTTGACCGGGGCCGGGACCTGCCAGGAGATGCGGAACTGGGTGTCCGGCTCCGGGCCGAACTGGAGGTGACGGCCGATCGGCGCGACCAGCGAGCCGTCGATGCCACTGGTCGTGCCACCGGTCAGCAGCTGCGGGCCGGCCGGGGCGGCGAAGGCCGTGCCGCTGCCCAGCGCGCCACCGACGGCGACGGCGCCCACGGTCACGGCACCGGCGCGCAGCATCCGGCGGCGGGAGAAGCGGGCCCGCAGGTACTCGTGCTGCTCGGCCATGCTCATGCGGTCGGCAAGCTTGGCCGGCACGCCCATGTTGGGGATATCCATGCGCGGGACTCTTCCAGCGGCGCGTTGATCGCGCACGGACGCCGGGTGAACGGGTCGCAGCGTACCGCCCATTCGAACGCCAATGTTCGACCATGGTTTGGCAAAGGCCGTGTCCGCACCGTTCCGACGCCGCATCATGGCCCCCATCCGCCCCGTGGCCTGAGCGGGCGTCGGCGGAAGCGCGGACAGCGTTCGGACCTGGTCAGCCGGAGCGCTCGTCCCACTGGGTGGCGGTCCGGTTGCCGGTGCCGTCGCAGGTGCGGCAGATCTCGTCCCGGTAGGCGTGCTTGGCGCCGGTCGCGTCGACCCGGTAGCGCACGTACACGCCGGTGCCGTCGCAGAGGAAGCAGTTGCCGCCCCCGCCGCCCACCTCGGTGGTGCCGGTGCCCTGGCAGGTCCGGCAGCTGAGGCCGGCGGTCCGGCCGGTGCCCGCGCAGATGCGGCAGACCGTCGTCATCGGCTTCCTCCCTCGCGCGGAAACGGCTCGGCGCCGTCCGGAAGGGCCCGACACCACCGGTCATGGTAGTGGTGAAGGCACCCGGACCGACCCGGGTTCGGCCCGGGTAGACATGATCCGACGATCATCCTGTAGGACCAACGGCCGACCTCAGCCGGGGCCCGACCTCACTCCGGCAGACCCGTCCTCACTCCGGCAGGCCCTCGCGGACCCGCCGGGACACCGAGATCAGCTGGAGGTCCAGCAGCCCCGGCGGATCGGCCAGGCCCGGGCCGCCCGCGCGCACCCAGGCGCCGATCTCGTCGATCATGTCGTCCATCAGCACGAAGCCCAGCCAGACCGGCCGGCCGCCCGCCGCCCGGCCCTCCGCCGAGGGGCCGACCACCACCACGTTCGACTGGGTGCACACGTCCAGGCACTTGACCGCCCGGACCCGGCCCGCCGAGCCCACCGCCGTCCGCAGCCGCTCGTACTGGCCCGCGTGGTCCACCCCCGGGTGCTTGGCCTCGGTGCCGCAGCAGCAGCCCCGGCAGACCGTCACGGTCACGGGGGCACCGGCGCCCCGCTTGCGGTCCCGGGCACCGTCGCGCTCTCGGCGGCTCATCGGCTCTGCTCCCCCTCGTGGTCGGCGGCGCGCTCCGCACCGGCCCCCGCACTGTACCCGCAGGCCAGCGGGCATCCCAGACCCTTAGGATGCGCACGGCCCACGGGCCACCACACGACTCACGAACAACAAGGGGAGGACGGCCTGATGCCGAAGCGAAGGGGCCGCCGCGGTACATGGATATCGGTGGCCGTGGGGGTGGTCGGGGTCCTGTGCGCCGTGCTCGGGTTCGCCGTGATCGGCTCCGGCTACGGCTACCACCGCCTGACGGGCGACACGATGTCGCCGGAGCTGGCGCCGGGCACCGGGCTCTGGACCGACCGGGTCCAGCCCGCGGACGTGCGCCACGGCGAGGTCTACGCCGTCGACTCCCCCTGGACGTTGCAGGGTACGGTCATCCAGCGGGTCATGGCCCTGGGCGGCGACCGCATCGCCTGCGCGAACGGGCAGTTCAGCCTCAACGGGAAGCCGGTCGACGAGCCGCCGGCCCGGCAGGCCCACACCTGCTACCTCGACTTCGACGTCACCGTCCCGCCGGGCCGGGCCTTCCTGATGGGGGACCGCCGCGCCGACGCCTTCGACTCCCGGATCAACCTGGCCGACCAGCAGGGCACCGTCGACCTCGCCAAGGTCGGCGAGCGGGTGGTGTGGCACAGCGGCGCCGACAATGAGGCGCTGCCCGGCAAGCTCACCGGGGCGCTCGTCCTGGCCGCGCTCGGGCTGCTGCTGGCCCTCGTAGGCCTGATCGCGGCGATCGTCTTCGCCGTCCGCGGCCGGGCCGCCCGGCCCCTGGGGCTGGAGCCGCCGGCCACCCCCTGACGCCGTCGCCACCCGTCGGCGCCCGGTCGACCAGCACTACGCAGCCAGGCCCTGACCGCCGGTTCCCGACCGGCCGGCCCTCGGTCTCACCGAAGGCGGGCCGGTCAGTCCGCTCGCAGGACACGGGAGACGTAGACCCGGGGCGGGTCCGCGTCCTCGTTCACCGCGTACTCCACCAGCCCGAGGTCCCGGCGCAGCGGGGCCGAGTGCATCCCGGGCCGGCCGGGCACCGGCATGCTCAGGCGGGGGAACGGATCCTCCCGCAGGTCGACCAGGAAGGCCACGACCGCCGAGAACACGTCGGCCGGCGTGCCAGGGTCGCCGAGGAACTCCTCCACGGCCGGGGAGACGGTGATCGGGTCGTCGTCGTCCGGGAACTCGTCGTAGCCGCTCACCGGGCCCCGAGCCGGCGCAGGACCGCGGAAGCGGAGGCGCCGGGAGCGGTGCCGGCCTGGACGGCGGCGTGGATCCGGTCGCCCTCCGGGTCGCGGTACAGCTCCGCCCGCAGCCACCACCGCTTCAGTACGCCGCCGATCGTCTCGATGTCGGCTTCGCCCATCTCCCGGTAGAACTCCATGCGCTGCGCGGGCGGCAGGGCCGCGGCCACACCGTCCTGGGTGCGGGGGACGGGCTGGCGGCTGTCGTGGTGACCGTGCAGGGGTGCTGCGCTCACCGTTCCTCCGAACGTCTCGTGCGGGCGGGACCGCTCCCAGTGTCCTCCCCCAGGGGCCGGTCCGGTACCGCCTTCCGACCGCCGGGGCCCTCCCCTGTCCGGCCGAGGGACATGCCGCAGGCCCGGTAGGAGGGGCCGGGGGCGCCGCTACCCGGCGGCCCCGGCGCCGCTACCCGACCGCCCGCGCCGCCGCCCGGCCCGCCGTGCGGCCCGAGAACAGGCAGCCGCCCAGGAAGGTGCCCTCCAGCGAGCGGTACCCGTGCACGCCCCCGCCGCCGAACCCGGCGGCCTCGCCTGCCGCGTACACCCCGGGCAGCACCTCGCCGTCGGGGCGCAGCACCCGGGAGGAGAGGTCGGTCTCCAGGCCGCCCAGCGACTTGCGGGTCAGGATGTTCAGCCGGACGGCGATCAGCGGGGCGGCGCCCGGGTCGAGGATGCGGTGCGGGGCGGCGGTGCGGATGAGCCGGTCGCCGAGGTGGCGGCGGGCGCCGTGGATGGCGGTGACCTGGAGGTCCTTGGCGAAGGGGTTGGCCAGCTGCCGGTCGCGGTCCTCGACGGTGCGGCGCAGTTCGTCCGGGTCGATCAGCGGCTCGGCGGTCCTGGCGTTCATGCCCCGGGCGAGGTCGGCGAGGTTCCCGGCGACCACGAAGTCCCGTCCGTGCCGCAGGTGGGCCTGGACCGGGCCGGGGGCGCCGGGCAGCGCGCGTCCGAGCACGCCGCGCACCGACTTCCCGGTCAGGTCGGGGTTCTGCTCGGAGCCGGAGAGGGTGAACTCCTTCTCGACGATGCGCTGGTTGAGCACGAACCAGGTGTACTCGTACCCGGTGGTCATGATGTGTTCGAGCGTTCCGAGGGTGTCGAAGCCGGGGAACAGCGGGACGGGCAGCCGCCGGCCGCGGGCGTCCAGCCAGAGCGAGGACGGGCCGGGCAGGATGCGGATGCCGTGCCGGGCCCAGATCGGGTCCCAGTTCTCGATGCCCTCGGTGTAGTGCCACATCCGGTCGCCGTTGATCAGGCTGCCGCCGGCCCGGCCGACGACGTCCAGCATCAGTCCGTCCACGTGCGCGGGCACCCCGGAGAGCAGCCTGGCGGGCGGGGTGCCGAGCCGGGCCGGCCAGGCCTTGCGGACCAGGTCGTGGTTGCCGCCGATGCCGCCGGAGGTGACGATCACGGCCTGGGCGCGCAACTGAAAGCCGCCGGCCGCCTCGCGCGAGCTGGCCTCGCCCCGGCCCGCCGGGCTGGGCACCAGCACCTCGCCGGTGACGGTGTCGACGGCGCCCGCGGTGGCGGACAGCCCGGTGACCCGGTGCCTGAAGCGCAGGTCCACCAGGCCGCGGGCGGCGGCCGCGCGGACCCGCCGGACGAAGGGCACCAGCAGTCCCGGTCCGGTGCCCCAGGTGATGTGGAAGCGCGGCACCGAGTTGCCGGGCCCGTCGGCGAGTTGACCGCCGCGCTCGGCCCAGCCGACCACCGGGAAGAACCGCACGCCCATGCCGTGCAGCCAGGAGCGCTTCTCGCCCGCCGCGAAGTCCACGTACGCCTCGGCCCAGCGGCGCGGCCAGGCGTCCTCGGGGCGGTCGAAGCCGGCCGTGCCGAACCAGTCCTGCCGGGCGAGGGCGTGCGAGTCGTGGATCCGCATCCGGCGCTGCTCGGGCGAGTCGACCAGGAAGAGTCCGCCGAAGGACCAGTGCGCCTGGCCGCCGAGGGAGGCCGCGGGCTCCTGGTCGAGCAGGATCACCTTCCGTCCGGCGTCGGCGAGTTCGGCGGTGGCGGCGAGGCCCGCGAGGCCCGCCCCGATGACGATGACGTCGGCGTCCAGGGCCATGCGCAGTCCTCCGTGGCGGCTCGCGGTGGCGGCGCGCCCGGGACGCGCCGTCGCTGTGCGCCCGATACTGCGGCCTGCGGTGACGTCCGGTCAACCGGCGGGTAACAACCGCCGGCGTGAATTCCGCTCCACGCCGTTTCGGAATTGCCGTCGACGGCCGGGCGATACCCGCGCGATTGCCGAGCGATACCCGGTGGAGCGAAATGCGAAATGCCGTTCGACACCGTTCGACCACATCTGACGGAATGTCGGCGATTTCCGCGCGAACCATGGACGTCCGGGAAACACGGCAGTAACTTACCTGCGAGTAGCCGTAGTCCGGCTCCGCACGAACCCCCACCCGTCGTTTCTCTCCCCCAGGAGGAACCGTGCTCCGTCCTGCCCGGAAATCCCGGCACCTCCGGAATTCCACCGCCCTCGCCGCCGTCGCCCTCGGCGCCGCGCTCGCGCTCACCTCCACCACCGCCCAGGCCGCCAGCCAGGCGCCCAGGAACTACGTGGCGCTCGGCGACTCCTACGCCGCCGGCGCCGGAGTGCCGGGCCAGTCGGCCGGCCTGTGCCTGCGCTCCGACCGCAACTACGGCCACCTGGTCGCCGGCGCCCTCAAGGCCGGCCGGTACACCGACGTCACCTGCGCCGCGGCCAAGATCAAGGCGATGACGCAGCCCCAGTACGACGCCTTCATCCGGGTCAACGACCCGCAGCTGGACGCGGTGACCGCCGACACCGACCTGGTCACCCTCGGGATCGGCGGCAACGACCTCGCGGCCAGCGACCTCGGGCTCGGCGAACTGGTCGCCACCTGCATCGCCGGCGCCGTCGTCAACCCGTTCGGCACGCCCTGCAAGGACGTCTACCACCACGGCCACTGGGACTGGAGCACCATGTCCTGGCAGTACGGCACCGACGACCTCGCCGAGCGGATCCGCACCACCATCACCCCGCAGCTGACCGACACCCTCAAGCGCGTCCACACCAAGGCACCCGGGGCCCGGGTGCTGCTGGTCGGCTACCCGTCCGTCCTGCCCGCCGACGGCTCGACCTGCGTGCTGCGCCAGCCCGTCACCCCGGGCGACGTCGAGTACATGCACGGGGTGCTGGACAAGCTGAACGCCGCCCTGAAGGCCACCGCGGCCGCGAACGGCGCGACCTACGTGGACACCGCGACACCGACCCTCGGGCACGACGTCTGCTCGGACGACCGCTGGATCGAGGGCGCGCTGCCCGGCTCGCCCGCCGTGCCGTTCCACCCGAACGCGACCGGCGAGCAGGTGATGGCGCAGGCGGTGCTCGCCGCGCTGAAGTAGCGGCGGGGCGCGCCACCGCGGCGCCGGAGACGGTGCCGGGGCGGCGCGGGGAGCGGTGCCGCCGGGAAAGCCCCGAGGGGCCGGTGACCAGACCCCGGTCACCGGCCCCTCGGTTCTCGTGCGCGCGCTACTCGGACTTCGCGGAGGCCGAGCCGGAGCCGGTGGCCGAGGCGGCGGCCAGCCCGGCCGACCACTTCTCCTCGACGTTGCCGAGCTTCCAGTAGGCGATCGCCGCGGCCCAGGTGAGCACGAACAGTCCGACGATCGCGTAACCGACGAAGTTGAGGTCCAGCCCGCCGATCCAGGCGATCGGGCCGCTGGTGATGTCCAGCTTCTCGCCGAGCAGGCCGATCAGCTCGATCGAGCCGATCACCAGCGCGACGAGCACCGACAGCCCGGTGACGGTCAGGTTGTAGTAGATCTTGCGGACCGGCTTGGAGAAGGCCCACTCGTACGCGAAGTTCATGAACGAGCCGTCGATGGTGTCCAGCAGGCTCATCCCGGCCGCGAACAGGATCGGCAGGGTGAGCAGCGCGTACCAGGGCAGCGAGAAGGCCGCCGCGCCGCCCGCCAGCACCAGCAGGGACACCTCGGTGGCGGTGTCGAAGCCCAGGCCGAACAGCAGGCCCACCGGGTACATGTGCCAGGGCTTGGTGACGGCCCTGGTGACCTTGCCGAGGATGCGGTTCATCAGCCCGCGCCGCTCCAGCTGGCGCTCCAGCTCCGCCTCGTCGTAGTCGCCCAGGCGCATCCGGCGGAAGACCTTGAGGATGCCGTTGAAGGCGCCCAGGTTGATCAGGCCGAGCAGCAGCAGGAAGGTGCCGGAGACGGTGACGCCGATCAGGCCGGTCATCTCGTGCAGCGTCGAGTCGTCGGACTCCACCTGGCCGGCCAGCGAGCGGATGCCGAAGGCCAGCAGCGCGCAGAGGCCGAAGACGATCGAGGAGTGCCCGAGCGAGAACCAGAAGCCGACCGACAGCGGCCGCTTGCCCTGGCCCATCAGCTTGCGGGTGGTGTTGTCGATGGCGGCGATGTGGTCGGCGTCGAAGGCGTGCCGCATGCCGAGGGTGTAGGCGGTCAGGCCCATGCCCGCGCCGAACACCTGGCCGCCGACGGTGTAGTGCTCGGGCTCGACCAGCGCGAGCAGGGTGAACCAGCCGACGACGTGCAGCGCGAGGATGAATCCGCCCATTCCGGCCAGGCGGATCCACTCCTCACGGGTGAGCCGGTCGCGCCAGCGGGGGGCGGTCATCGTCGTGTCCTTTCGGTCGGGCGGTCGAAGCTGGGCCATCTTTCCGCCTTGACGCGCGCAGTTGCAAGTCATGCGCAATTACGGATTCGTCTCCCCCCGCTTCCGCACCGTTTCCGCCCCGCTTTCACACCGCTTCCCCCCGGCTTCCCCCGACTTCCGACCGACCCCCGGAGATCGTCACCACCCGTACAAGGCTTCGTAACCTCCCAGGGCTTTCACCGTGCGCTCTACGCGCAGATACTCCCGTTCTACGCGCGAAAACCTGAGCGCCGACCCCTCAACTCCCCACGGAGGAACGGCTCATGACGATCCGTATTCGAACCGCCGCGGCCCTGGCCGGTGCGGCGCTGCTCGCGGCCGGTCTCACCACCCCCGTCGCCACCGCCGCGCCGGGCCCCACCGCCCCCACCACCCGGGCCGCCGCCACCCCGCACCGGGTGCTGTTCGACAACAGCAAGGCCGAGACCGCGGGCAACGCCGACTGGATCATCAGCACCAGCCAGCCCGACCCGCTGGCCCAGAACGCCAACCCCACCACCGAGAAGAGCTGGACCGGCGCCCTCTCCGCCTGGGGCGTCGCCCTCCAGAAGACCGGCCAGTACAGCCTGAAGACCCTCCCGGCCGGCTCCACCATCAGCTACGGCACCGGCGCCGCGCTCGACCTCGCCAACTTCGACACCTTCGTGATCCCGGAGCCCAACATCCGGTTCAGCGCGAGCGAGAAGACCGCGATCATGAAGTTCGTCCAGAACGGCGGCGGGCTCTTCCTGGTCTCCGACCACGTCAACAGCGACCGCAACAACGACGGCTGGGACTCCCCGAAGATCATCAACGACCTGCTGACCAGCAACGGGGTGAACAACAACGACCCCTTCGGCTTCTCGGTCGACCTGCTCAACATCACCACCGACAACCCGCGCGCGGTCAACGACGCGACCGACCCGGTGCTGCACGGCCCCTTCGGCACCGTCACCGGCTCGATCCTGCGCAACGGCACCACCTTCACCCTCAAGCCCGCCGACAACCCGAACGTCAAGGGCCTGGTCTACCGGACCGGCTACAGCGGCAACACCGGCGCCTTCTTCGTCACCAGCACCTTCGGCTCCGGCCGGGTCGCGGTCTGGGGCGACAGCTCCCCGATCGACGACGGCACCGGCCAGTCCGGCAACACCCTGTACAACGGCTGGGACGACCCGGCGGGCACCGACGCCGCCCTCGCCCTCAACGCCACCGCCTGGCTCAGCAAGGCCTGACCGGCCGCGCCCCGCGCCCGGGCGGCTCGCCCCGGGCGCCCTCGCCAGGAAACCCGGACGCCCTCACCAGGACACCCGGGCGCCCTCACCAGGAAAAGGGCCGCTCCCTCCCCTACTGTCGGAGTACCGACGCCCGCGGCGCGCTCGTACGGAGCGGCACCCCGTCCGTACGCGCCGCGGGCCCGCCGGTGCTCCACCGGCCCGGGACCGACAGGAGCGGCCGATGCCGTCCTACCCCTTCCACACCACCCGCGAGGACCTGCGCGTCCCGCTGCCCGACGGCACGCGGCTGGCCGCCCGGCTGTGGCGGCCGGTCGGCGACGAGCCCGGCCCCGCGCTGCTGGAGTACTCCGGCGGCCGCCTCACCGACCGGACCGCCGCCGAGGACGCCCGCCGCCACCCCTGGTACGCGGGCCACGGCTACACCGCCGTCCGGGTCGACACCCGCGGGCACGGCAACTC
>NZ_LFVW01000025.1:0-6463 GCF_001182915.1 Kitasatospora sp. MY 5-36 | reverse complement strand
TGGGAGCAACCCCCGCGAGCGCGGGGCCGACGGCGAGCAGGTGCTCTCCCCGGATCTCGGTCGGGAGCAACCCCCGCGAGCGCGGGGCCGACACGGCGGCCACGGGCCGGACGGCCGCGGGCTTCGAGCAACCCCCGCGAGCGCGGGGCCGACGGGGTCGCGGGGATCTTCTGGTCCGCGAACGGGGAGCAACCTCCGCGAGCGCGGGGCCGACCCGATGCGTGCGCTCGCCCTCGACTTCACGGTGGAGCAACCCCCGCGAGCGCGGGGCCGACAACCTGTGGATAACCCCGGCATCTGACTGCCGGGAGCAACCCCCGCGAGCGCGGGGCCGACCTCGCGGCCGCCGCCCGGAGCCACGCCGAGCAGGAGCAACCCCCGCGAGCGCGGGGCCGACCGAAGCCGGACGGGACCTGGCCCTCCAGAAGCTGGAGCAACCCCCGCGAGCGCGGGGCCGACGAGTCCCTCGTGCTCGTGGGCGAGGGTGAGGAGGAGCAACCCCCGCGAGCGCGGGGCCGACTCACCTTCCAGGGCGGATTCAGGGCCGATTCAGGAGCAACCCCCGCGAGCGCGGGGCCGACAGAAGGTCCCGACCCGCCGACTGGCACAGGCAGGAGCAACCCCCGCGAGCGCGGGGCCGACGCGGACCGGGCCGCGCCTTCGCCGGCTTCCAACGAGCAACCCCCGCGAGCGCGGGGCCGACTGGTAGACCGCCCGTTTCGCTTTGCTGCTCGCCGAGCAACCCCCGCGAGCGCGGGGCCGACATCAAGGAGGCGAGGCCCCGGGACAGGGGCTGGGAGCAACCCCCGCGAGCGCGGGGCCGACGTGATGCGCCGGATGGTCTCGTCGTCGGCGTCGGAGCAACCCCCGCGAGCGCGGGGCCGACTCCCCCCGCGGCCTGATCTACCGCCCCGACTGGGAGCAACCCCCGCGAGCGCGGGGCCGACCGTACGCCACCGGCGCCCGGGTTCGGACGGCCAGAGCAACCCCCGCGAGCGCGGGGCCGACCCGTCGCAGAGCGGGACGACCCTGGTCCGGCCGGAGCAACCCCCGCGAGCGCGGGGCCGACCGTCTGGGGCGGCTCGACCCCGTCCGGCTGGGAGAGCAACCCCCGCGAGCGCGGGGCCGACGAACCCCTACCTGTCCCATTACGTTGCACAAAGGAGCAACCCCCGCGAGCGCGGGGCCGACTCAGGCGGTCGCCGTACGAAACGCGAACGGTGGGAGCAACCCCCGCGAGCGCGGGGCCGACGACCGTCGTGTCCGTCACTGAGGGCAGCAGGGGGAGCAACCCCCGCGAGCGCGGGGCCGACTGGCCGGTGAGGCTGCCGTAGATGTTGGCACCGGAGCAACCCCCGCGAGCGCGGGGCCGACGCCCGGCCACCCAGAGAGGACACGACCATGGGAGAGCAACCCCCGCGAGCGCGGGGCCGACGGCGCCGAGGGTGTACTGGGTGTCGAAGAAGGGGAGCAACCCCCGCGAGCGCGGGGCCGACGCTTGCTGACCTGCGGTGATTCGCTTCAGCGAGCGCTATTTGATTCAGTTCGATTCGGTTGGCTATCCATAGTGGAGCTCATGGGTTGTTGGTGGAGCCGGCTGGCTTTGTGGTGATGGTGGACTGGATGGCAAGTGGCGAGCGGGACTTCGCAGGCGGGCTGACGCTGACCAGGGGCACGGTGGAGGTTCCCGGGTCGAAGACGCTTGGGGACGGCGGGGTGAGGAGGTGCCCCGGTGCGCGGTACAACCGCGCGCCGGGGCACCTCTGGGCTGTCCAAGTGGGGGGACAAGCCGGTTAGTTGTCCACGTCGTAGGCCACGGTGACCGGGGCGTGGTCGCTCCACCGCTCGGCGTGGGTGTCGGCGCGCTCGACGCGGGCGTCGGTGGCGCGGGCGGCCAGCGTGGGGGTGGTGACCTGGAGGTCGATGCGCCAGCCGGAGTCGTTGTCGAAGGCGCGGCCGCGGTAGGACCACCAGGAGTAGGGGCCGGTGCGGTCGGGGTGGAGGGCGCGGACGACGTCGACGTAGCCGGCCTCGTCGTAGACGCGGGAGAGCCAGGCGCGTTCCTCGGGGAGGAAGCCGGCGGACTTCTGGTTGGCCTTCCAGTTCTTGAGGTCCTCGGGGCGGTGGGCGATGTTCCAGTCGCCGCAGACGACGACCTCGCGGCCGTCGGCGGCGGCGCGGGCGCGCAGGGCGGTGAGGTGGAGGAGGAATTCCGCCATGAAGCGTTCCTTCTCCTCCTGGCGCTCGGTGCCGACTTCGCCGGAGGGGAGGTAGAGGCTGGCGATGGTCAGGCCGGGCAGGTCGATTTCGACGTACCTGCCCGAATTGTCGAATTCATCCGAGCCGAATCCGATCGCCGTGCGCTGCGGCTCCGCGCGGGAGAGGACGGCGACGCCGGCCCGGCCCTTGGTGGCGGCGGGGGCCCAGACGGCGTGCCAGCCGTCCAGGTCGCGCAGTTCGACGGGTAGCTGCTCGGGTTCGGAGCGCACCTCCTGGAGGCAGACCACGTCCGCCTCGGTGCCGGCCAGCCATTCGACGAAGCCCTTCCTGGCCGCCGCCCGGATTCCGTTCACGTTCACACTCGTCACCACGATCACCCGAGCAGCCTACCGACTGGGCGTTCCCGGCCCGAACCGTGACGCGCGGGGTCGGGCGGGTCCCGTCGGAGGGTGTCGATGGTGGTGGCAGCGGCTGACGGGAGCTGTCGTGAACGCGGCATGAAGATGTGCGGGAGTCCCATCGAGCCCCGCCATTGGTCTTGACCATCTCCGGACGGAGCACCTAGGGTCACTTACTGCAAGGACCTTTAATAAAGAAGGACGGATAAAGGCCCGCTCTCCCACCTGCCGCGACTGCGGACAGTGGGCTCGGGATCCGCCCTCCTTGTCGCAGGGCGGACAAACTCACGGGTGGAGGACGCGGTGGGGACGACAGGACAGCTTTCGGCGGTGCCGGAGCCGAAGTACTGGCACCTGCGCACGGTGCTGCTGCGGGCCATCGACTCGGAGTTCTCCACCGGTCAGGTGCTGCCCAACGAGCGCGAGCTCTCGGCCCGCTTCGGCGTCGCCCGGGCCACGCTGCGTCAGGCGCTCGACCAGCTGGAGCTGGAGGGCCGCCTGGTGCGCCGCCGGGGGATCGGCACCCTGATCGCCGCCCCGCGGGTCGGCGTCCCGGTCAACCGGCAGGAGGAGGGCTGGCCCGGCACCGCGCGCAACCAGGCCTGGCGGACGGTCGACTGCACCACCGCCCCCGCCTCCGCGCAGCTGGCGAAGGGCCTCGGCATCGTTGAGGGCGCCACCGTGCACACCGTGCGCCGGGTCCGCCTGGTGGAGGGCCGCGCGGTGGCCAGCGAGTCGCTGCACGTCCCGGCCGCCGCGCTGCCGCACCTGCCGGGCTTCCGCGCCGAGAGCGACCGCGCCCGTTCGGTGCTGCGCCAGCTGGAGCGCCTGGAGGTGGACGGCGAGTCCCGCTCGGTCGAGCTGGGTGTCGCCGAGGCCGAGCAGGCCGCCCTGCTGGAGCGCCCGCCGGGCGCGCCCGTCCTGGTCATGACCACCCAGTACGCCTCGGCCGGCCGGCTGGTGGCGCTGGCGGTGGCCACCTATCGGGCGGACACCTGCAAGCTGACCTTCGGCGAGGCCGGACTCGTGGAGGTCACCCCGGTCGGTGCGACGGCCGAGGTCCGTACCGCCTCCTGACGCACCACCCGTGAATCCCTGAATCCCTTAACCCCTGAACCATTTTCCGGAAACCCTCAGGTCGAGGCCCGGGCGCCAACTGGCGTCCGGGCCTTTGCCGTTGGGGCGCTGCCGTAAACCGGGCCGGGTCGCCTGGTAGCGTCCGCGTGGCAGTGGCACAGCCGCGCAACGGATGAGGACGGGGGGCGACCGGTGAACGCGCTCCTCGCATCGTGGGCGAGGTCGGAGGTGCTGGCCTTCGACTGCCTGTTCCGGGCGGACGGCACGGCCCGGGAGGCGGAGATCGACGGGCCGGAGCACCTCCGGCTGGAGCTGGGCGGGCCGGTGGACGTGGCGGCTCTGGTGGCCGATCCGCCGTGGGACGCGGGCAGCGTCGAGGTCATCGACGAGGTCGAACTGCCGGACGGGCTGGGCTACGTGGTCCACGGTGACAGCGGCCTCGGGCACCTCGGCTTCATCGGTCGGCTCGGACCGGACCGCGGACTGTGGTGGCTCCTGACGACGTCGACCGGCAACCCGTTCGTCGGGGCGTCCGTCGACTGGCCTTTGGCGCACTTCGTCAACGACTGGGGCAGCACGCTCACCCTCGACCTGACCGACCCGGACTTCGCGCCCTGAGGTGACCCCCGCTCCTTGAGCGCGGCGTCAGGCCCGGGGCGGGTCGACGGCGAAGAGCTGCTCCTCGACGTGGTCGAGGGCGACGCGCAGGGCGCCCATCGCCACGACCTCCGAGCCGAGGGCCGCCAGGGCGACCTCGGGGGCGCGCAGGGTGAACTGGGCCAGGCGTTCTCGCAGCGGGTCGAGGACGCCGTCGAGGCCGGCCGCCCAGCCGCCGATGACCACCAGCTGGGGGTCGATGGCCAGGACGAGTGCGGCGACGCCCTGGACGAGGCGGGTGAGGAAGCGGTCCATGGCGACCTTGGCGACCTCGTCGCCCTCCCGGGCCAGCCGCAGTACGCGGGCCACGGCGGCCTCGTCCAGCGGGTTGAGGGGCTTTCCGGTGGTGGACAGCAGGCGCTCGGGGGTGACCTCCTGGCCGAGCAGGTGCAGGGCGCCGATCTCGCCGGCCGCGCCGCCGAAGCCGCGGTGCAGCCGGCCGCCGATGAGGGAGCCGGCGCCCGGGCTGAGGCCGGCCATGACGAAGACGACGTCGTCGGCGCCGACCGCCGATCCCTGCCAGTGCTCGGCGATGGCGGCCAGGTTGGCGTCGTTCTCGATCAGGACCGGGCAGCGGAACGAGCGCCGCAGCTTGGCGCCGAGGTCGAGGCCGGTCCAGCCGGGCATCGCGGTGCCCAGTTGGACGGTGCCCTCGCGGTCGACGATGCCGGGGGTGCCGATGCCGACCGCCCACAGGTTGTCGCGGGAGATGCCGGCCTTGCGCAGCACCTCGGCGACGGCGGTGCGGACGGCGGCGAGCCGGTCCTCGGCGTCGAGGGTCTCGTCCACCGGCTTGAAGTGACTGCCCACCACCTCACCGGTGAGGTCGGCGAGGATGACGCGGATGTCGTGCACGCCGATCTCGATGCCGAGGATGTGCCCGGCCTCGGCGCGGAATCGGAACCAGCGGGCGGGGCGGCCGCGGCGGCCGGTACCCGGCTGGCCGTCCTCCCTCGGCTGCTCGACCTCGGCGACCAGTCCGGTCTCGACCAGGCCCTCGATCACGCCCTCGACCGTCGGGCGGGAGAGCCCGGTCTCGCCGACGAGCTGAGTGAGGGTCACGGAGTGGCCGTTCCGCAGCGCCCGAAGCGTGACCGCCGCGTTGATCCGCCGCAGCAGCGAGGAGTCTCCTCCGGTGAGCCGATCCGCCAATGCGATGCCCTTCGCCGTTCGCGCGACTGCCCTGGCGCGCGGTGTCGAGTGCGCGGTGCCCACCGAATGGCCCGCGGGGGTGCGCCCCCGGAGAACGCGGCAGGGCGGCAGGGGGCCGCCTGCGCGAGGGCCGGAGGACAAGCGGAGCCTACCCGGGGACGGGCCCGGGCGGCGAGGATCTCCGCAGCTCATCCAGGCTTCGGTATCGAAATGGTACGGATCGGGTGGCGGTGCGTGATCCGGACTTCACCGCCCGGCCACGGCGGGCCGGTAGGGGAGCCGCCGGGACAGCACCGACCGGAGGGAACGTTCCGACAGCAGCGGGCCGAGGCCGCGCCGGGAGCCGGCCGACAGGACGTCGAGGGTCGAGCAGGCCGAGCCGATCGAGCCGAGGGAGAGGACGGACCCGATCGAGCCGATGGACAGCACCGACCCGATCGAGCCGATGGACAGCACCGAGCCGATCGAGCCGAGGGAGAGGGCGGATCCGATCGAGCCGGTCGACAGCACCGACCCGATCGAGTCGATCGACCGGACGGACACGATCGAGCGGATCGAGCGGAGGGAACCGATGGAGCCGACGGACCCGCGGGCGGGCCGGACCGGACGCGCGGAAGTGTCATGACTTTTGAGCGTAGCCAGCCACACCCCCGCCCGCCCGTCAGTCCACCCGGGCCGCGAACAGCCGCTGCCCCAGCAGCCCCATCGGGTGTCCGTCCTCCGGCAGGGTCAGCACCGTCGGGCAGCCCGCGGTGGTGAGCGCCGCCCGCCACTGCTCGGCCGGGCGGGCGGTGAGGCCGTGGGCGTCGCCGGTGATCAGCAGGTCGAGCTGTTCGGTGGTGGGGGCGAGCAGCAGGATCCGGCCGCCGGGGGCGAGCAGCCGGACCAGCGCCGGGACGTCCTGCACCGGTTCCACCGCCAGCCCGCCCGCGCCCGCCACCGCGCCCCCGCCCGCGCCC